>CAZAGH010000004.1:0-11392 GCA_964484755.1 uncultured Melioribacter sp.
TTGAGTGGACGCCGCGCGGGCTGCTTAAGCTCCGCAGTGGTAACGGGTGAGATGTTCGATGGGTCTGCTCGGAAGAACTCCGCAATGCGCAGGGCAAACTCGTAGCGGGAGCAGTAGTCTGCTCCGCCCACGTGGTAGATTCCATAGCGTCTCTTCTGGATAATGCGCAGAATAGACTCGCTGATGTCGTCTACGTAGGTGGGGTTGGAATACTGGTCGTTGACCACGCGAATGGGTGTGCGAGATTCAAGGGCATCAATCACCCAACGGACAAAGTCTGGACGCTCTACAAATGGACCATACACCACATTCGTTCGTACGACAGCCGCCTGCATGCTGCCCACGATGCAGGCATTCTCGCCCGCTAGCTTTGACTTGCCATAATAGCTGATCGGATGCGGTACGGCAGTCTCTGCATACGGACCCTTCTGTCCGTCAAAGACGTAGTCCGTTGAGACATGCACCATGCGTGCATCCACAATGCGCGCAAGCCGGGCAAGGTTCTCTACCAGCGTTACGTTCACGTCCCAACACATCTGCTTGTCCGACTCGCACTTGTCTACATTCGTCATCGCCGCAAGGTTGATGATTACCTCAGGCTGCGACTTCATGATCGTTTCTTTGAGCACGTTCTTGTCACGCACGTCGATAGTGCTCTGCGTGATGCGCTCATCTTCATATGCTAAGGGGCGAGAGGACACCAACTGCAGTGGTGCATCGGTCTCCTGCAGGAGTATTGGAATAAGAGACGCAGCCGTAGTACTTCCAGCACCAATGATCGTGATCATGCACACTCCGTTTCGCAGGAGCATTCATGCCCCTTGACCTTTTCAAAGCACTCGCGTCCCTCGGAGATGCTGAACCATGTGATCGCAATTGCCCCAAGCACGTCTGCATATGCGAAGCCCGTAAGCTCGAAGACTAATGATGATGCAAGGATTGAGATGCTCATGTAGATGCAGACCATTGTGCAGTTAGCATCAGCCCGCAGAGGGGCGCTGTTGAGGGCACTGGCAACCTTACGCTTCTCGTGCACAAGCCACCACATGGTTGCAATGCTGATGCCGCCCACGATCACACCCCACTGGGTGGACTCTGGGACGTGTCCCTGATAGATGCTCATCGCAGAAGTCGCAACAAGCATAAATGCCAACGCGTAGAAAGCATATCCCGTGATTCGCAGCGCCGTCTTTTCTGCTTCGGTTCGTGATGCCGGACCATGCGCTGTGAGCCTGCGGACCATGAGTAGGACACCAAAGCCAGAGATCGACTCAATAAAACTGTCGAGCCCGAAGCCAAAGAGCGCCAACGTCTCATCGTCGGCACCAAGTGCCGTTGACACGAAGCCTTCTACAATGTTGTAGATCACGGTAATGAGCGCCAATACATACGCTCTTCTGTAGAACGCGGTTTCTTGCATCCCGCAAATTAGGTTGATTGCCCCGTTCAGCCGCTTAACCCAATGCGGTCTAGACTGCGGTACTGGATAGCTTCTCGTACGTGCTCTTCGGTTATCATATCACTACCAGATATGTCTGCAATGGTTCGCGCAACCTTGATGATTCTGTCGTACGCTCGGGCAGATAGCCTAAGCGTTCGCATAGCCTGCTGCAGGAGTGCACCCGTGATGGTATCCAACTCGCAGTACTCTGCGATCTCTTTGGCAGACATATCGGCATTCTTGAATAGGTGGGCGCGGCTTTTAAAGCGCTGGTGTTGACGTTCCCGCGCATGAACAACGCGACGACGTATCACACTCGATGATTCCCCTGTTGGCGCAGAAGCTAAATCGTCGATGTCCACCGCAGGCACATGCACGTGTATGTCTATGCGGTCAAGAAGTGGACCCGATATCTTGGCCATGTAGCGCTGCACCTCCTGCATGCTACACCGGCAATCACGTCTGCTGCCAAAATTGCCACACGGACATGGGTTCATCGAGCACACAAGCATCACGTTGGCCGGATACTCAACATTCATCTTCGTGCGGGCAATGCGTATGGAGCGTTCCTCAAGGGGCTGACGTAGCACTTCGAGCACATTGCGCTGAAACTCCGGCACTTCGTCGAGAAACAACACCCCGTGATGTGCAAGCGTAACCTCTCCCGGACGAACCACTCCAACGCCCCCTCCGATAAGGGCGGCATCACTGATGGTATGATGCGGCGCTCGAAAGGGGCGTTGTGTTACCATTGGCTGCCCTGGGGGGAGAAGGCCGGCAACTGAGTGGATCGTGGTGGTCTCTAACGCCTCTGTGAGGTTCAAAGGCGGTAGAATGGTGGCGAGTCGTTTTGCGAGCATGGTCTTGCCGGCTCCGGGTGGACCAATCATGATGATGTTATGTCCACCAGCAGCGGCCACCTCGAGCGCACGCTTAACGGAGAACTGTCCCTTTACATCGGACATATCAATCGTGTGCTTCTCAGAGGCATTGCGAAATAGCGCATCCACATCAATGTGCTTCGGAGTTGTGGTACTTGATGTTGAGAGGAGATGTATCGCATCGTGGAGAGTTGCTACGCCATAGACGTCGATATCACGCACGATGGCAGCTTCATCGGCATTGCGCTCTGGAAGGATAATGCGTCGCTTGCCCTTGCTCTTCGACATCATCGCAACGGGCAGGGCGCCCCGAACTGGACGTAGCTGACCATCAAACGCGAGCTCTCCCATAAGTACGGTGTCGGAGAGATCAACCACGTCGATCAGTTCTAACGCTTGCAGCATTCCAATTGCAATTGGCAGGTCAAATGCACTTCCCTCTTTACGTACGTCTGCAGGTGCAAGGTTCACAGTGATGCGCCGGGGCTGCCAATCGAATCCGCAATAGTGAAGTGCTGCCACTACACGCTCACGAGATTCGCGCACAGAGTTATCGGGCAAGCCCACAATGTTGAACGATGGCAGCGCCGTCTCGATGGTGATTTCGATATCAACTAATAGCGCTCCTATACCAAGCACCGATGCCGACTGTGTGGATGCATACATGATGTGACAACTCCCTTCTCTTCTCTGTGCCTGCAGAGAATCAAAACGTGACATCATACCTTTGCATCAATGGCAAAAACATCTCCGAAGTGGTACGTTGTCTGGGTTGGACACTCGCCGGGTGTCTATACATCATGGGACAAGGCGCAGAAACAGATCAACGGCTTTCCGGGTGCGAAGTACAAATCGTATCCGAGCGAGGCTGCTGCGCTTGAGGCCTTTTCGCGAGACCATGCCTCAGAGATCGTAACAGGCTCGGCTGCGAAGTCTGCGCCGAAGAAGAAGACGGCATGGGGCTGCGTGTTGCCCGCAATCGCTGTCGATGCAGCTTGTAATATGTCTACCGGCGAGATGGAATACCGCGGCGTAGATATCGAGTCCGGCACGCTGCTCTTTTCCATGGGCCCCTTCTATGACTCATCAAACAACCTCGGAGAGTTTCTGGCTCTTGTGCATGCACTTGCCTATTGCAAAGAGCGCGGACTTACCATACCCATCTATTCCGATAGTCGCACAGCCTTGGCCTGGGTGCGTAACAAGCTTGCCAAGACTACGGTCGAGCGCACACATGGCAACGCAAACGTCTTTTCGCTGATCCAACGCGCCGAGAACTGGCTCAAGGCCAACACCTATCCCAACAAGTGCCTCAAGTGGGACACTGAGAATTGGGGAGAGATTCCTGCTGACTACGGACGGAAGTAATTCGATATTTGCATCGTATGAACATCTCCATCGTTGTCCTCCCCAACGCGCACGATTTGCCCCTTCCTACCTATGCATCTGATGGTGCCGCCGGAATGGATGTATGTGCCGCTGTTTCCGAACCCATGACTCTGCCGGCAGGCAAGGTTGTAATGGTGCCCACAGGACTCTGCGTGGCAATCCCGCGCGGATACGAAATGCAGGTGCGCTCGCGAAGCGGCCTTGCCGCAAAGCAAGGTGTGTTTGCGCTAAACTCTCCGGGCACGATCGACAGCGACTATCGCGGAGAGATCAAGGTGATCTTGGCAAACTTCTCCAGCGATGACGTTGTTATCGAGCGTGGCATGCGCATTGCGCAATTGGTTGTAGCTCAGCATGCAACGGTCCAATGGGACGTCGTTGAGTCGCTCGATGAAACACGTCGGGGCGAAGGGGGCTTTGGCAGCACAGGAGTACATGTATGACGATCAGCATAGGGTCGGATCACGCAGGGTATGCGTATAAAGAGGAACTCAAGTCGATGCTCGCAGCACTCGGGCACGACGTGATCGACGTCGGCACGGAGAGCGAAGCTTCGGTAGACTATCCTGATTACGGAACGGCTGCTGCCGCACTCGTACGCGATGGTAAGGCGGAGTATGGCGTGTTGATCTGCGGCTCTGGTATTGGCATCTCAATAGCTGCCAACAAGGTCCAAGGTATACGTGCAGCCAACTGCACAAGTGTTGAAATGGCCCAGCTGGCACGTCAGCATAACGATGCCAATGTTGTTGCCGTTGGACAACGCCTCGTAAGCCTTGAATTAGCAAAAGACATCGTGGCCGCGTTTTTATCAACGCCGTTTGAAGGGGGCAGGCATCAGCGCCGCGTTGATAAACTCAACGGATCTGGAGAGCTGTCGTGAAGGCCGACGTCCTTGTGATCTGCGCGCATCCTGATGATGCAGAGCTCTCATGCGCGGGTACCATCAAGAAGCTCACCAACGAAGGACACACAGTAGTCTTCGTCGAGTGTACGCGTGCCGAACTCGGCACTCGTGGAACGCCTGAGTTACGCGAAGCAGAAGCTGCAAAGGCTGCCGCTATACTTGGCGTGCATGCGCGAGAACAGCTGGGCATTCCCGACGGTGGTGTTGAGAACACACTTGAGAACGCACACAAACTTGTGGTGGCAATACGGGCATGGAAACCTACTCTCATGCTCATACCATCAGAGTATGAACGTCATCCCGATCACGAGGCTGTGCATGCTCTTTCCCGCAGAGCTGCATTTTTAGCGGGCCTTGCCAAGATTGCCACGAAGCATAACGGCGTCGAGCAAGAGCCACATAGACCAAAGCGAATGCTGTGTTATCAGCAGTTCTATGACTTTCCGGGTGGACCCGACCTATACGTTGATATTACCGATACGTTCAACGATAAGATGGGCGCCATACGTGCATTTGCGTCGCAGTTTCATGTTCCGGAACACTACAACAGTAACGAGCCGGAAACCCTGCTTTCGAATCCTGAATTCCTGCTGACCATCGAAGCTCGTGAACGCTACAATGGTAGCCGCATAGGTGTTAGCTATGCAGAAGGCTTCAAGACTGTAGAGCCCGTTGGGCTATCATCGCTGAGTCAGTTACTCTAGTCTGCTTACCGCGTTCCACGAAACTTACCGCGCACATTCTTCGTGTGCTGCTGGCGCACGCGCAGGACATCTTGTTCGGTCACTTCGACATCGCGCTTACCGATAAGCTTCATAGCATACATGCTCACCTGTGCGATGTCGGCATCATTGTAGGGCGATGCTACCATACTGCGGCGAGTGCCGTTCTTCATGGTCATGTGACCAGGAGCCCCGTAGGCAATAACCTTGACAAGGCTATCAACTGGCCACTGCCAAACACTTTTCTTGCTGATGTTGGCGGGGCCTTGCCCCTGGGCGCCGTGACACCGCTGACAGTATTCAGAAAAAATCGCTCTACCGCGTTCGGCTTGTTGTTGGGCCAAAGTTCGCTGCGCCGATGCAAGTAGTGTCATCATTGCAACGAGGAACAGTGCAGTGCTCCACGTCATACCAGTATTCCTATGCTCTTCAAATCACCACAAAAGTAGGCACTAACGTCCAGCCAGTACCATTTCAATTTGCGAAGAACGCCATGGACTAAAAATTCGGCAATTTCACGTCATGGCAAGAGTTGAAGCCGAAGTCTACCACATACCCGTCATGCTGCAGGAGTGTCTTGACGGACTCAATCTCACATCCGACGGCATCTACGTTGATGGCACGCTAGGAGGGGGCGGGCATACCGCTGCTATGCTCGAGAGGGCTCCAGAGGGCGCTGTGATCGTGAGCTTTGACGCCGACGAGCAGGCTATCAATCACTGCACGTCGCGGTTTGCCGATGAACTCAGCAAGGGCGACGCATCACGTCTGCGACTCGTGCATGCCAACTTTGCTACCATGGCGGAGGTGCTGATGGATCAGTCCGTATGCGGCGTCCTGCTCGACCTTGGCGTGTCTTCTTACCAGTTCGATCACCACCACCGTGGCTTTAGCTTTCGCATGGCGGCACCACTCGATATGCGGTTTACGCCCGATGGACGCACTGCGGCGGACATCGTAAACACCTACCCAGAAGAGCAGCTCGTTAACATCTTCCGCGATTATGGCGATGAGCCGCAAGCTCGACGTATTGCCAAGGCAATTGTGCAACGCAGAGCAATAGCCCCTTTCAAAACAACAGTCGACCTGCGCGATGTTGTCGTACAACATATCCCACCGCAGCATCAGCCAAAGACAATGGCGCGCTTGTTTCAGGCCTTGCGCATCGCCGTGAACGATGAGCTCGGCAGACTCCAGCACACACTTGAGTCTATCATTCCGCTGTTGGCTCAAGGGGCTCGCATTGTGGTGATGAGCTATCATAGCGGCGAAGACCGAATTGTGAAGAACGTGTTTCGTGATCATCCTGAGCAGCTTCGTGTGATCACAAAGAAGGCCGTCGAAGCCGGATCTGAAGAATTGGCTCGTAATCCGCGCTCGCGCAGCGCGCGACTGCGCATTGCCGAACGTCGTTGACGCCCACGTTCGGTAGATTTGCACATCGCATTTACGAGAGCCTCATGACGAACGTTGCTACGTTCACACACGAAGACCTTCTCGCCATCTTCGGCGACCGGGCGCACCATCTTCCGCAGACACTCCGCGTAACCGGCATCAGCACGGATACCCGCACGCTCGTTGCCGGAAACGCATTCGTTGCGCTGCGGGGCGAACGCTTCGACGGACACAACAACGTGCAGGAAGCACTTCAGAAGGGGGCTTCCCTTATCGTGGTCGAAGAATCTTCAGAGCTCACGGCAAACGAGACAACGCTCGTTGTTGCATCTACTCTCAATGCTCTCGGTTCATTCGGCTGGTATCACAGACGTCGATTTGCGATTCCTGTGATTGCCATCGCCGGTGCAGCTGGGAAGACATCGACAAAGGATCTTGTCGCCCACGTTCTGTCGCAAGACATGCGCGTTCTGAAGACACAGGCCAACTACAACAACCAGGTTGGAACGCCGCTTACACTGCTACAGATCACAGACGAAGTTGATGCAGCCGTGATTGAGATCGGTACGAATGAGCCCGGTGAGATCGAGACACTCAGTGCCATGGTGCAACCCACTCACGGACTGATAACAAACATTGGCAAAGAACATCTCGAAAAGCTTATTGACCTTGATGGTGTGGAGCGTGAGGAGACGGCACTTTTCGACTATCTGCGCGACCACAACGGACTGGCGTTCGTTAACAACGATGATCCACGTCTGGCCAAGTATGCAACATCGTTCACACGTGCCATCACGTTTGGCGTTGAGAACATTGCCGACATTCACCCCTCGGTGAGTTTCGACGCAGATGTGCGTCCGTCTCTGCACATTGTCCATGGTGCCTACACGTTCCGCGCGTCCATGCAGACGCACGGACTAGCGTCGGCTTACAATGCTGCATGTGCCATGGCCATCGCTTGGTCTCTGCAGATGCATCCACAGTTTGTGCAGCGTGGATTGAGCTCTTATCAGCCCCCTGCCTCGCATGGGTATGGACGGATGACTGTTCAACGTGCTGGCAGCCTCGTAATCCTGAACGACACTTACAACGCCAACCCCGAGTCGATGCTCATGGCTCTGCGAACGCTTCAGCGGTATCCAGCAAGCAAGAGAATTGCCGTTCTGGGCGATATGCGAGAGCTTGGCCAGGCATCCCAGGAAGAGCACATGCACATCCTCTCTGCATCGCAGGAGTATGCGGATGTGGTGATCGTGATGGGCGACGAGTTTCGTGCAGCTGCCGAGCGAATGGAAGCACCACACCTGATCGTTACACCTACGCACCAAGGTTGCCTCGAGCATCTTCTCGAAGTTGCGCGGGAGAATTCTGCAGTGCTCGTTAAAGGATCGCGCGGTATGACAATGGAGCGAGTGATAGATTTGCTGCTGGAGCGGGAACAGGGCTGACAACCAAGGGGATATTTCATGCTGTATCAATTAGCGCTGTGGATCAAATCGTTCACAGACGTGCCGGGCATTAACCTGTTCGGATACGTTACCTTCCGAGCTGCCGCAGCTGCCATCTTTGCTCTACTTATCACGTTTCTCATCGGTCCACGCATCATTGCAATGCTTAAGCGCAAGCAGGTGGGCGAGCAGGCCAAGGTAGAGCTTCAGAACGTAGGATTGCACGTTAACAAGGCCGGCACACCAACAATGGGCGGTTTGATCGTTCTTGGTGCTATCCTTATCCCAACGTTGCTATGGGCCAACGTCATGAACATGTACGTCGTGATGGCTGTATTTGCAACAGCAGCGTTAGGGGGCGTGGGCTTCCTAGACGACTATCTTAAGGTTGTGAAGAAGTATCCTAAGGGGCTCATCGGTAAATACAAGATCGTGGGTCAGGTTACCGTAGGCCTCGTCATCGGGTCAAGTCTCTACTTCATGCCGCACTGGTTTGGTCTCGATGCATGGGAGCGTACGATCACAACTATACCGTTTGAGAAGCTCGCACACTTCGACTTTGGTTGGCTGTACATCCCACTTGTTGTGTTCATCATCACAGCAACTTCAAATGCCGTGAACCTAACCGACGGACTCGATGGATTGTGCATTGGCACCGTGGGCATTAGTGCTCTTACGCTTGCTGTTATCGCCTATGTATCTGGTAGTGCTGTATTCTCTGACTACCTCAACATCATTCATCTGCGTGGCACGGAGGAACTCACGATCTTTTGTGCAGCAATGGTTGGGGCTGCTCTTGGGTTTCTCTGGTATAACTCATATCCGGCGCAGGTATTCATGGGCGACACCGGATCGCTTGCACTTGGCGGTGCGATCGGTGTTCTCTGTGTCTTGATCAAGAAGGAGTTTCTCCTCCCCATCGTTGGAGGTGTGTTCTTTGCCGAGACGCTCTCGGTGATCATTCAGGTAACATACTTCAAGTACACCAAGAAGCGGTTCGGAGAAGGACGTCGCATCTTCAAGATTGCTCCTCTGCATCACCACTTCGAGAAGAGTGGTTGGCACGAGGCGAAGATCGTTACACGGTTCTACATTATTGCTGTGATGCTTGCCATTATCACGATGGCCTCATTCAAGGTGCGATAAGCCCCTTAGCGGATTATCACAGTTTGTGTGAACGCGCCATCGAGGCCGTGTTCTGGAGTGACAACAACAAACACTACTCCAGGGTCGATCTGCGAGATCTCTACAACTGCGTTTGAATGAACAACGCCATCTGTGATCGTTTGTCCCAAGAGATTTGTCACACGGTAATGCAGTGCTTGTGCTGCCATTGATTGTATGAACAATCCTCGCGGTTGCGATTTGATTGATACCAGCGGACCGGCAAGGTCGTTGTCGACACCGACCGTCTCGTATGCCGTTACAAACGTGGAATAGGGCCCCACATCAGAGCTTCCATCGGTACGGATACCCCGCACGCGCCAGTAGTATCGTGTGCGTTCACGCAGCTGTGAGTAGTCAATGCTGGACGTAGTCGAGCTAAACGTCAGGTCGATATCCTCAAAGTCGACGCGACGGCTGAACTCAACCTCGTACCGCACAAATGCGTCGGCCGTCGAATAACGCACGATTCCGGCCGTTGGTACATCAGCTGCTGAAAGTCTTGGCCACAGCGGAACCAGAGCGTTGTCTGTACTTGGTGCTGTTATAAACCGCGCGGTATCGGACCAAGGACTCACCACATACTGATTCTCCGCCTTCACACGCCAGGAGTATGTTGTTCCGCTCTCCATAGCACGAATTGCAAACGATGGGTCTTGCACCACTGTATCAGTGTGGAGGTTGCGGAATTCATGTGTCTTCGTTACCTGCACGTGATATGATTGCGCATCGGGAACTGTAGACCAGCTCAGCACAACGGGGCGCGTCACATCAACATTGTCGGCATTCTTTGGGCTGATAGTTATCGGCGCTTTGAGTGGCGTGGTTGAGTACGTATTGAAGTTGAACTCTTGCGAGACTGGACCCGGTCCATATCGTCCAATAGCCTGAACTGTCCAGCTTAGCTCTGTCTTTTCTGGTATATCCGACAGAACAACCCATAAACCAGGAACCGTATCACGTTTGAGTACAGCACGGGGTGTTCGTCTCATCAGTGTTACTGCATAACGCCGTGCACCAGATACTGCCGACCACGTAACGTACTGTGTTTTGGAGTACGGAATCAATGTATCGTTGGCTGGCGCAATGAGCATGGGGCTTGCAGGCACTGTTACAAAAAACTGCTTCGGCGATGAACGTCCTACCACCGTTCCGTTGATCCCGCGGACGACCCATGTATAGGCCGTGTTGGAGAGCAGTGGCTGCTTAATGCTAAAGCTATCAGCGGTTGTGAAGTCGTTTACAATAGGCTGTTCAAGGTCAACATCGGAGACAGTGATTTGATAGCGTTGTGCGCCGACCGAGGTCTTCCAACGAAACGTAGGACTTGTCGTGACGGCCACAGTGTCCTTGGCTACAACTGGCGACACTGGAACGGGTACACCGATCTGTGTTGTAAACCGATAGACCGTGGACCATGGGCCCTTACTATAACCATCATAGACGCGGCGCACCCTCCAGTAATATGTTGAGGCGAGTTGGAGGTTGGAAAGAGTTGTGTCTGTTCGTCGGGTGTTGAGCTGCACACGGGTTGTAAATGTCGGAGTTGAAGACAACTCGACGTCATAGCCATCATTAATCGCCGCTGCTTGCCATGTCAGCAACGGCGCTTGAGCAACTTCTGTCGCACTTTGTACGGGCGTTACTGGCGATGGTTCGAGACAGTCGCGGTAGGCCACCATAAACTCTCCCGACACCATCTTACCGATTCGAAACCGTTGTTGTGTGCCTACGTAGGCACCATCAACAACGGCAAAGGCACCCTGACCCTCTACAGGACGATAGAGCAGTCTGATCTTATCTGGATTCTTGATCGACGGCATATCGATTGCGTTAAACCAGATCGCCCCCTGAAGAGCTGTCGAATCCTGAATACGGACAACCCAGCGTAGTGGTAGCACACCACAAAATGACTCGCCTTCGAACGCGATGTTGTGAGGCCTATAGTGATGTCGTTCTACGACGACTCCTGTTGTGCGTCTTGCGGTGGTCACTTCGAGAGAAACATTCGATGTGCTATCGTCACACTGAAAGTGCGTTGTACC
>CAZAGH010000004.1:11492-21474 GCA_964484755.1 uncultured Melioribacter sp.
ATGTGCTATCGTCACACTGAAAGTGCGTTGTACCGGCCGCCGAGATCTCATTGTAACATCCGGACATGTAAAAATTCGACTTCATCACCCTATACGAGGTGACCTCTGACTGAGTTGTGTTACGGATACTCGCAGCTACTTGTCCAGATCGGGTAACCTCTTCGGCGACAAGAGAACCTGCCGTTGGCCCCCCTTCTAACGCCCCATAGTTCACAAGAACATTTCCGTTGACCAATTCCTGCACGCTCCCCATTGCTGTTGCGTATAGTGGAGTCTTGGGTGCATACTCCCATACTTTACGTGCAGTATATGTAGAGAGATCTATCTCATACTCAACTGCACGGGATGAACGAGGAAGGGGCTTAAGGTTACCGTTGTCATAGAGCATGATCGTACCCCGCGGTGTTTCAAATGCGGAGTGCTGATGCGAAAAGCCCGTAAAATCGTTCTGTGTATCATCCTCAATCGTGAAGGTGCTATTCTTTGAAGAACTGCCCCCTAGTCGCCATATCACGTTACCCGTGCCCTTGTTGATCTTAACAAGTGCGTCAAGATGACGACATGAGATAAGGATATGTCCATCTGATGTTGGATTAATCGAGTTTACATGGATGTAGTCGATCAGTGCTGATGTTAGGTCTACATCTTCTGTAGCATCGGTCACAGCTATATGATCAAGTGACTTCCACTCAAACAACAGCTGTCCTGAAAAGGAGATCTCCTGAATGACTGCACCCAGCACAATCGCGCTGGCTTTACCGCCTGGATACAGCTGCGACATATCTACCGTGCGACGCTCTGTGCCAAGGATGATGTACGAGGTATCGGACCATACCTTGCCTTCATGAAAGTCTACGACATATCCACCTTTCATGAATAGCGAATCGACGATGTTCAGGTTGTTGTCTCTTCGAACAAAGCACCCACTGCTCGCCTGCCAGATTGAGCTGTAATACGTGAGATACGTGTTATTGTAGGGCTGGAGGTTGGTTACGGTACCCGTATTTACGGCAAAGACGGATGTACCAGTATGATCCATCAGCGCAATAGAATCTCGCGCATTAGGGGCAATTAAGTAGTACCCAGGCGCAGCCGAGCTTGCACTCGCTACCGTTAGTTGCTGAAAACCTGATTGTGCGTGAAGCGAATACCCCGTGGCAACGAGAATTGCTAAGATGATGTTCTTCATTCTTGCAAGAAAGAACGAAAAACGTCCGATTATGTTACAGAGACGCGTGCGTTATAACAGATCCGTAACATCGACATAAAAGATCTGACCACGGACACCAGTAAAAAACACTCGAGAACCAAAGACCCGTATGAAGCGTAACGTTTGGTTATCGGGTATTGAAAATACACGCCAGGTTGTGCCGGAGTCTTTACTGACAAAGATGCCTGGATACCCGGCTGCAAAGATGATTCCGCGACTAACATCTACGTCAAGGATGTGAGGACGATGATCAAACGTGCCCTCTGGGCGAAACACCGAGTATGATCCGCCATCGGAGCACAAGTAGGAATTGTCTTGGGCGCGGACAAGCCAGCCCCCTACTGTTCGATACACATCTTGAATAGATTGTGATGGAAGTCCCATGAATGCACGTTGCCATGTGGTACCGCGGTCCTTGGATGTCCATGCGCCCTCTGTAGTGCAGGCCCAGAAGGTACTGTCTATACTGCGCAGTCTGTTGATCGACGCATACGGTAGCTTCAGAGACAGTGTATCCCAGGTACGTCCAGCAGTACTAGTTCTTAGAAGTGTACCTTCTTGTAAACCCACAACAACAGTTGAGTCGATAACGGCCAGGGCATATTCTCCACTATACGGGAGTGTTGTAGTAAAGGGCACAACTTTAGTGCCACAGCCCTTAACGTGAACCAGGCCACGAGTTAGCGTTGAAAGAATAATGCCATCCTGAAAATCATCGGCTGATTGAGGAATTGCACCACCCAGCCCATCGTGCAAAGGATATGCTACCTGTTGGCTCAAAGGAAGGAATGCCAAGCCGTGTTCGCGGAGTCCGATGTAGAGGCCACGATCTGACGAAACAAGACGTCGCACGTCGATGGGCTCGAGATTCCGATTAATACTGACGGGCTCCCATACACCACGCAACATACTGTATCGGTACAGTACACCCTCTTGCGACACCGTTCCCGCGTACAGATATCCCTCATGGAGTTGAACCGCACTCACGTATTCAGGGGGCATCTGTTGCATGCTCAGCTCTTCCAGCGTCTCACTGTTTAAGTTCACTTGGATCATCGGCAAGCGTTTTCGCCCGATCACAACAAGTGAGTCATTGGCTGTAATACAGGAAGACTCCGCAAAGGAAGGTGAAGTAAGAGAGCAGCTAACACCATGTGATGTTGTTATGAATAGCGTAGAGTCTTTAACGGTAAACGTAGTGTTATGATGGAAAGTAGCCAACTCAGCGCGGTATATGTCCCAAGCCTCAACAACGTCTTCGCTGATATGAATGCGATTAACACTTCCCGGTCCATATCGCTTGATCTGTGTCCATGATAACCCATGATTCGTCGACCGGCTTAGCGCACCATTGGCTGTTAGGACATATACGGTATCGCCGCGTGGAAGAACATCGACAACCGATTTGTTCGTAAGTGGTACTGATGGTTCTGTCCAGGTTGCACCATCATCCTGTGTCGTAAAAACACGTTCTGACGTAAGCGCTATGTATGAGCTATCGCAACGCAGCAGTGCTTGCAATCCGAAAAATGAACGATCGCCCAATCTCTGCACATTGAGTTTAGGCGTCGTATCTTGTGCACGCACAGATGTGCAGAAGCAGAATACTACCAATACACTTGCAGTGAATAGTACCGAGGCTTTGTGGATTGCCGTGCGAGTAAGCATCAAACAAATATCGGCAATGGCTACCCTTGTGACCTTGCTCATCTTGTTCGCGATGTTTTCCATCGGGAAAGCGCAGGTCGGTTCTGCTGTGTACAGGGTCGATCAGCAGGCAAACGCTTATCCCGGATATATCCTTATTGCTCCTACTGGCAGCGACACGCTGGGCATTATTGATAACAGCGGTTTGTTTGTGTTTCCGGTCAATGTGGGATTGCACACAAATCTGAGTTCATACAACAACAAAGAACTAACGTTCTTCAGTGTATCTCTCAGCACCGGCACCTTCGATCAGCGAGGAATGGTGCACATGAATGCTAATCTTGAGGTAACGGACAGTATTCGCCCGATTGGGCCATACATTCCTGATTTTCATGAAGGGTACGCTACATCAGACACCACATTTATGGTGCTCGGTACGTATCTAATGCCGGTAGATCTTTCCTCCTTTGTTCAAGGCGGAAAGCCAGATGCCAACGTTGTTGGAACGCTCATTCAAGAAGTTACATCCACGGGGCGTGTATTGTTTGAATGGAAGTCGTTTGATCACGTCTCCTATCTTGATGCCACGGAGGATATTGACTACACACAGTCGGTCGTAGACGTGCTCCACGCAAACTCTGTAGTACGGGATACAGATGGAAATCTCCTTGTTTCATTTCGCCATACCGACGAAGTAATCAAGATTGATTACTCAACTGGCAAGGTCATATGGCGTTTGGGAGGGTCAAAGTCTAAGAACAATCAGTTTCGCTTTTTGAACGATACAACCAACGGCTTCTTTGGGTTTTCGCATCAGCATTGCGCTACAAGGACATCACGTGGAACACTGTTGATGTTTGATAACGGCAACCTGAAGCCAGCACCACGTGTCTCGCGTGTTGTCGAGTATGAAATCAACGAACAAGCAAAAACCATTCGCAAGATCTTCGAGTACGTCCCCAAGAAGCCAGTCTATGCCGTCTCGATGGGAAGCGCAAGAGAGTTGCCAAATCAGAACATCTTGATTGGCTACGGCTCTGCTGCGACGATTACCGGAACAACTAATGACATCGCCGCTGAAGAGATTGATCGCAATGGCAATGTGGTAGCGACAGTCTACAACATCCCCAATCCCAAGTTCCGTCCATACCGCATCGTGAAGTCAACGTTCGGTATGACAGGAGTGCAACGAACAATCTCGACCATAGGAAGATCTGCGTTTACAACTTCCGACAGCACAACGTGTATCGCCTTGAACACAACGCGTGCAACCAAGCCAACGGTCGTTACTGTGGAGCGACATCATTATGCACCTCGAAACATCATTGATACTGCAAGGGGGCGCTCATTCTATGCCCCAGCACGATGGACCGTGCGTGCTAGCGATTCGACTGCATTGGCCGGATCAACGATCCTAACCCTAGATCGCAGATCGCGCGTAGAAGACCCAGCTTCTGTAACCGTGTTGTTTCGACCCACAGAAGGTGTTGGTAAGTTCAACGCAGTTGCTGCATCATATTCTGCTGCAGATTCTTCGTGGACGCTACCGTTCATCAAAGAAGGTGAGATCGCTATTGCCTACGCAACACGCGTGTCCCCAGAGAGAATCAGTCCGAGCAATCGTTCTACCGACATACGTCGCAATGCCGAGCTTCGATGGTATCGAACATTGTACGTGAACTCCTACGATGTGGAGGTTTCACCCGACAGCACGTTTGCGACAGGAGTGATTTCAGGCACAACAAAGGACACATCGTATCTGCTACCCACGTTGTCTCAGAATACCACGTATTGGTGGCGTTTGCGGACACTTAAGACAGGCGGAAAACGGAGTGTCTGGACTGATTCTTGGAAGTTTGCTACGCAGATAGACGTCCCCATTGTATTGGAGCCGGATACCACAGAGAGTGTTAACGTGGTTACCGCGAGTACGGCCTTTCGTTGGTCTCGGGTAAAGGGGGCCTCTCGATACAGACTCGTTGTTTCCGACACAAACAACAAACCCCTTCTTGACACACTTACTGCAGATACATTGCTGTATCCTGTCTCTGCCCTGCCTAGCAATACCCTCTGCAGGTGGAGTGTGCGGGCGTTGATTGACACCGTATCTAGCCCCCCTTCTACAACACGCACGATTGCCACAGCGCCCCAATCGCCGCGTTTGTCCTACCCTGAGCCGAACGTATACATCACTACCTCACCCACGCCTGTATTTCGTTGGTTGCCAAGCGATGCTCGAGAATACCGGGTTCAAATCCTTCGTTCTTCTGATAACGTCATCGTTCTAGATACGGTCTGTAACGTAACGATCCTACCCATTACAGCTCTCGAACTCGGTGCATCGTACCGATGGTTGGTCTCTGCAATCGGTATATACGGGGCTTCTGATCCCGCTGAGCGCATGTTCTCTGTTGCAACTGGTGCAAGCCTAAGTAGGCCGATCATCATTGGCGGTCTCTCGAGAACTGGCGTAGAGCCCGTTCAACCATCAGCTTACGCTTGGCAGATTGTTCCAGACGCGCTCGAGTATCAGTTGCAAGTGGCGGCAGATGTTGTTTTCGACAGCCCATTCATCGACACTATAGTAACGAAGTCAGAGCTTGCCGCCGTATTACCGCGAGCTTCATCGCTGTATGCCTGGCGCGTTCAGGCTCGCCGTGGATTCGAGGTTAGTCCGTGGTCAGACACGGCATATGTATCAACCAAGCTCGACGGATCCACAATCATCACGCCCACATATCCTGTGCATGGGGCAAGAGGAGTAGCGGAATCGGATGTGTTTCGGTTCTCTACAAACGGAGATTTTGAGAGCTATGAGGTTCAGGTATCTCGAGATCCTCGTCTCGACGAGATTGACTTTAAATTTTACTGCTTTACCGATAGCACAGGGTTCTCATTCCTGAGCTCGGGTACTCGATACTATTGGAGGGTGATCGGCACGTCGTCCAAACGACCACGGTTTATCAGCGACGCAGCTACGATGCTGGTGGGCGATGTGGTTTCTGTGTCTTCCACCCATGGTGACGAAGACCTTATAGGGATAGTTCGCTATGGGTCCAGTATCCTGTTGATAAACAATGCAGATACACCGATCGCAAGCATCAAGGTTTATGATCTTCTTGGCTCGTGTCTGTCTACACACTACCCCGGGGCAGATGGTAACCAAGTGATGATACCAACAGGCAATACAAGCCCCTTGTTTTTTGTGGTAACTTTTTTGTCTGGAAGAACTTATCTTATGCGCGCGTGATTAGGGAGTCGCGCCCATCAAAACGATAAAGACAATCTGTTTTTCTACAATTACTTGCAAAGGGGCCAATCGCATGACATCGTTACTGCGACGCTTTTACGACCAAGCACGTCTTGCTTGGGTACTTGCATTGACGGCCATCATCATGATGTCCGCTGTTACTCAAACCTTCGCACAACCATGCTCGTATGGTTACGGAAACATCGTTGTTACAAGCCCAGCTACTGGTAGTTCTTGGGTACGTAACACAGTGATGACCATTCGTTGGTTTGGCAATCCATACGTTGCGGGCAACTACGGCGGCAAGTATGACATCTACTATTCGAGCAACGGCGGAGCAACGTGGAATTCTGTTGCCTCTCGTGTTGACGGATATGCAACATCGTTTAACTGGACGATTCCAGCTTCTGTAACACCCGGAACAGCGTTCCGAATTCGCGTGGATGAGTATTTCAATCCATCAAGCTGGTATTGCACACTGTCTAACCCCGGTTACACTGGCAATTTTACAGTGACGAGGGGTTGCTTCCCTCCGACGATCTCTCAGCAACCTGTAAGCCAGACAGTCTGTACTGGTACGACGGCAAGTATGAGTGTTGCCTCCGACATGACGACTGGTAACTATGAGTGGTACAAGGATGGTGTACTCGTCGCAACGACACGTTCGAATGTCTACACCATCAGCCCTGTTACACTTGCGGCAGCTGGCGTCTACAATGTGGTTCTAAAGGATGACTGTAATCCTACTACAGCAACGATTACTTCGGGTACTGCTCGTCTGACGGTTATTGAATCGCCTTCGATCACTCAAAACCTGCCAACATCACGTACTGTGTGCGAGAGTGCTAATGACACACTTCGCATTCGTTCTTCTGGTGCTGGTCGCCGCTTCCAGTGGTTCAAGGATGGCGTTGCCATCGCTGGGGCCACGGACTCCAACTATGTGGTTAACAACGCGGGTGCCTCGGCAAATGGTGCCTATTACTGCGTGGTTTCGGGTACATGTAACCCACCAGCGCAGAGTGTAACGTGTTCCTTGGTTGTTGCTATGAAGCCACGCGTAACCGTAGAGCCAAACAACCTTGATGTATGCCCAGGATCAAACGGTGGTTCGATCAGTGTAACAGCTACAGGCTTGAACCTCGTGTATCAGTGGTTCAAGGATGGCAAGGCTGTTCCTGGTGGCTTTAACTCTACGCTAACCTTCAACAACTACGATTATTCGATGAATGGTCAGTACTACTGCCAGATCCAGTCGAACATTCCTAATCCAAACAACTGCGTTATTTCTGCACAAACACGCACCGTACGCGTCGCCGGCTTCCGTCCACCAATCGTCAAAACACAGCCACGTACAGCTATCGACGCTTGTATAGGTAGCCCAGTGAGCGTGCTTGCAGAGTTTACAGGAACGGGTCTCAGCTACCAGTGGTTCAAGGATGGTAACGTCGTAGCGAATTCAAACTCAAACGAACTCATCATTGCTAAGGTGGCACCTGCTGCTGCTGGCAAGTATGTTGTTGTTGCAACAGGTACATGTGGTCTGAAGACTGCATCTGATACGGTAACGATCACGGTTCTCGACAAGCCAACGATCTCAACACAACCAGTTGATGCAAAACTGACTGTTGGCGACCGTCTCGAACTTACAATTGAAGCAAAGGACATCCGCTCAGTTCAGTGGTTCAAGAATGAAGTGGCCATCCCGGGCGCAACAACAACAACCTACTCAAAGGCTTCTGTTGTGAAGTCTGATGCAGGCTTCTACTCAGCACGCATCACAAATACGTGTGGTGGGGTAGTTTCAAACTACAGCAAGGTAGAAGTAAACGACCCAGTCGTTCCACGTCCAGCTATCGAGCTTGCACAGGTTAGTGCTGACTTTGGCGAGATTCCTGTCGGTTATGACAAGTCAATCACACTCAATGGTCTGATCAAGAATGTTGGTAACGCTCCATTGAACGTTACAGCATTGAACATTGCTCCAAGCGATTTCTCTATCACCAACGCTCCAGCAACACCATTCGAAGTTGCTCCTGGTTCAGCACAGACGATCACGATCAAGGCTGCTCCAATGGCGAAGGGGCCACTCTTTGGTTCGCTGACAATTCTGTCAAACGCACCGCTTACACCACAGGCTTCGGTTGCTCTGTCAGCATCATACGTTCTTCGCTACAGCCACCCTGCTTCACAGGACTTCGGTCTGCTCGAAACAGGCAAGTCGGTAGACAAGTGTGTTACGATTGCCAACACATCAACACAAGAGATCACGATCGATCAGGTAACGGTGATCGGACTCAATGCTTCAGAATTCACTGTCACAACAGCGATGCCTGTAACGATCGCAGCTGGTGCTTCTGCTGAGGTTTGCGTCAAGTTCGCACCAGGTACGGCCGGTAAGAAGTCAGCTCAGCTTAGCATGCGTTCATCTAATGGTGGTAACGCTACGGTCGATCTCTCCGGATCAGGTGAAGTTCCAGGTGATGTTGTTGATGCTGTTGAAGCAGGAATCAGCGTTTCGCCAAATCCTGTGCGCGATCAACTAAACGTTATGTTCGGTAAGAGCATGCCAGCTATGGAGTTTACAGTTGTTAACTCAGCAGGTCGTACGGTTGGTAGCTTCAACCACGACGCCGTCGATGCCGGTGGTGTTGTTCGCTACAATGGCAATGCGCTCGCTAGTGGCACGTACACTCTGGTTATCCGATATGGCGCAACAGTTACAACGATCCCGGTAAACGTGGTTAAGTAATTCAACGTCATACATTTACGTCTTTTCAGGCCGAAAAAGCCCCGTTCCACAAGAACGGGGCTTTTTTGCATTTTGTATATGGTTTTTTTACGTGGTAGTAGTGATATTGTAGTCCATTACACACCACAAACATCCAGATAGGGTAGTAACATGAAGTTGCTTCGACGTTTTATCGGAATTGGTCTGTTTGCGTTACTCTTTGGTTCTGTTGCCAACGCGCAGATTAATCTTAATCTCGCCGTCACGGTAGGCAGTTTTGCTTCCGAAGTCGGATGGCAGATTGTAAACACTACTAATGGCGTGACCTACAACTGTGAAGCAACGGGTGGTACGGTGCAGTCTAGCACGACATTTTCTGTCCCTGCGGGAAACTATCAGATTCGCGCATTTGACAGTTATGGAGACGGTTGGAATGGATATCGCCTGACTATCAGCTATGTTTCGTCGGGCCAGATCCTTGCTAACAGCGTAACGTACAATACGCCCGAACGGCAGACCAACGTTTGCCCCGGCCCTACAACTGTGCTCAGCAGTAATCAGATCATCGCATCATTTACCGTTGTGGCACCGTGTTTTGCTCCCACCATTACTTCACAACCTCTTTCACAAAGCATTTGTGGTGGACAGCCTGTGACGTTTTCCGTTGGTTCAAACCTTTTGCCATCAGCAGGAACATTTGAGTGGTTCCGTGATACTGTAAGCCTTGGTGTTGGAACGTCGAACACGTATACGATTGCTGCCGTGCAGGCCTCCGATGCAGGTTTGTATCGCTGTGTACTCCGCGATAACTGTAACCCTTCGGTTGCAACTGTGTCTTCTGCTACAGCTCGTCTAACGGTTACATCTCAGCCTGCAATCACTCTTAACCTCCCAAGTAACCGTAGCGTTTGCGAGAACGCAAATGATACACTGCGCATCCGTGCAACTGGGGCAGGTCGCACCTTCCAGTGGTTCAAGGATGGAGCTCCGATTGTTGGTGCTCGCGACTCAAACCTAATCATCAACAATGCACAGATTGCATCATCGGGACTCTACTACTGCGAAATCTCTGGAACATGTCCTCCACCAGCAGCAAGCACGGTATGTACGTTGGTAGTTGCTGCAAAGCCACGCATCACTGCAG
>CAZAGH010000004.1:21574-28042 GCA_964484755.1 uncultured Melioribacter sp.
GCAGCAAGCACGGTATGTACGTTGGTAGTTGCTGCAAAGCCACGCATCACTGCAGAGCCAAACAATCTTGATATATGTCCAACGACAAATGGCTCTATCTCCGTCACAGCGACTGGTACAAACCTCGCCTATCAGTGGTTCAAGGATGGTGCATCTATTCCGGGTGCGACAAATGCATTACTGACGTTCAACAACTATGACTATGCATCGAACGGTCTGTATTACTGCATGGTTACATCGAACGTTCCGAATCCAAACAACTGTAACATCACAGCTCAGTCGCGTACGGTTCGAGTTTCTGGCTTCCGTAACCCAGTTGTAAAGACACAACCACCAGCATCGATTGATGCATGTGTAGGTACACAGGTTAGCGTATTGTCATCGTTCTCTGGAACAGGACTTACGTATGAATGGTACAAGGATGGTAAGCTTGTTGCCAACGCTACTTCTAACGAACTCCTTCTTGCAAACGTTACACCGGCTTCTGCTGGTAAGTACGTTGTGGTTGCTGTTGGTACGTGTGGTCTCAAGACATCGTCCGATACAACAACGGTCACTGTCATCGCAAAGCCAACAATTACAAAGCAGCCTGAAAGTGCTAAGCTTACTGTTGGCGACCGTCTCGAGTTGAAGGTGGAAGCCACAGATATTCGTGCTGTGCAGTGGACGAAAAACAGTGTTGCTATTCCTGGTGCTACGACAGCCAATTTCTCGATTGCAAGTGTTGTTAAGTCTGACGCCGGATTCTATGCTGCACGCATCACAAACAGCTGCGGTGGTGTAGTTACGGGATATGCAACTGTGGAAGTGAACGATCCTGTTGTTCCACGTCCAGCTATCGAGCTTGCACAGGTTAGCGCTGACTTTGGCGAGATTCCAGTGGGCTACGACAAGACCATCACACTCAACGGCCTCATCAAGAATGTCGGTAACGCCCCGTTGAACGTTACTGCGTTGAACATTGCTCCAAACGACTTCTCAATCAGCAATGCTCCAGCTACGCCATTTGAGATCGCTCCTGGTGGTTCACAAACGGTCACAATTAAGGCTGCTCCAACAGCGAGGGGTCCTCTCTTCGGTTCGTTGAACATCCTTTCAAATGCTCCGCTAACACCGCAAGCTTCTGTTGCTCTGTCGGCATCATACGTTCTTCGCTACAGCCACCCTGCTTCACAGGAATTCGGCCTGCTCGAAACAGGCAAGTCGGTTGATAAGTGCGTAACGATCGCAAACACATCAACACAAGCGATCACGATCGATCAGGCAACAGTGATCGGACTCAACGCTGCTGAATTCACAGTCACAACATCTATGCCTGTCACGATCGCTGCTGGTGCTTCGGCTGAGATCTGTGTCAAGTTTGCACCTGGCACAGCCGGTAAGAAGTCTGCTCAGCTCAGCCTGCGCTCATCAACTGGTGGTAACGCCACGATCGATCTCACAGGATCGGGCGAAGTTCCAGGTGGGGTTATCGATGCATCAGAGGCTGGTGTTTCGGTATGGCCAAATCCAGCTCGCAATGTTGTTACCCTCAACTTCGGCAAGCCGCTCCCAGGTATGCAGATCTCTGTCGTTTCAACAAACGGACAGGTTGTTGCAGATCTGAAGCACGATGCCGTTGAAGCTGGTTCTTCATTCATGCTCAATATCGGTGAATCCGTGGCGAGTGGCTCTTACTCCTTCATCATTCGCGTTGGTGAAGATGTAATGTCACTGCCATTCACAGTGATCAAATAAGCCCCCTTATTCGCAATCTTGATAAAGGGTGTTGTGTCTCGAACACAACACCCTTTTTCTTTGGTCCCTATCTTTGACCATGTCATCTCCATCAACTCTTGGCATCATCATCCCTGCTGGCGGTTCCGGCAAGCGTTTTGGCAGCTCGCAACCAAAGCAGTATCTGCCAATTGCCGGCATCCCGAGTCTTGTACGATCTATCACAACAGCAAGATCTGTTTCTGGTTGTACAACGATCGTTGTTGCTGTTGCCCGAGACCAGAAGGATGTCGTGATGTCATTACTGAATGAATACGGCATAATGGACCAGCGAATACACTTGGTCGAGGGTGGACATGAGCGTGCCGTCTCGGTTTGGCAGGGATTACAACACCCCTCCATAGGCAACGTTGAGCTCGTTGCCATCCACGATGCCGTGCGGCCCCTAGCGTCTGCTCAACTTTGGGAACGCCTTGTTACTGCAGCGGCTACTAACGGGAGCGCAATACCGGTTTTGCCTGTTGTTGACACACTCAAGAGTGTAGTTGACAATGTCGTTGTAGAGACTGTTGATAGATCAACAATCAGGCGTGTGCAGACGCCACAGGTGTTTCGCAGAGATCTGGTATCGGAAGCATACCGGCTTGGTATGGCAGATTCATGGTATGGCACAGATTGTGCTAGTCTTTGCGAACGAATGGGCGTTCGTGTACATTGTGTTGCTGGCGAAGAGCACAACATCAAGATCACAACTCCGTTCGACGTCCTGCTCGCAGAGCTGTTTCTGACGCGTAACTAATTCCAAAAAAGTTGGTTCTTTTGCGTCGATATGGTGCGGCATGTATATTCGCGCCGCTTGACACTTCAGACCACATTGTTGTAAGGATTCAGTCATGTTTTGGACACCCGAACTCGCCTCCTATCTTGAAGATGCGCCGTGGCCAGCTACAAAAGAGGAGCTGATCGATTACTGTAATCGAACAGGTGCACCGTTGCAGGTGATTGACAACCTCACAGAACTTGATGATTCTGAAGAGATCACCTACGAAGGCATCGAAGACCTATGGCCTGAGTATGAAGAGGGTTCAGACGATCTCTTCTTCAGTGAAGACGATGAAGTTTACGACAATTGAGTCGACATTCTGATCGCTCATGGCGCCCAGTTGGCATTGCCGGCTGGGCGCTGTTCGTTGTATACAGCTCAACTACGGTATTTTGCACTCTGTGAACACACTCCGCACATGGTGTCTTGTCTTGCTTCTCGGGTCTTGCTTCTCGGGAGGGGGCAGGTTGCACGCTCAACAAGATGCTCAGTCGTATCGTGATAGTGTTGTGAAAGCTGGCGAACGGTCTCGAGCACTTCAATTGGAAGAATTGCAGGATGTGGAGATACTTGGGTGCCAGTCTATTCCCGAAACCGACCTGTTAGGGGTCATCTCATCGCGACCCAGCGAGAACGCCATTGGACGTCAGCTCGTTGAGTTCTACGAATACACTCTTCGGCGCAACAACAAGAAGCCTGCGATCATCTATCGAAGATTTGCCGATTTACGCAGATCGTATGAAAACGATAGACGCTTCTATGAGGCGAATGTGGCCAAGGACGATAGTGCTTCGATCATAACCTATCTCAATCAACAAGGCTTCCACAACGCGTCTCTTGCCTATGGGTTTGGGTATGATGCGTCAACAAAAAAGAAAACCCTTCGCTTTGTCGTCAGTGAGGGACAACGCGCACAGATCGACACATTTGTCATCCGTGGACTTGATTCGATTGATTCATCATTTCGCGAATCAATCCTCTCGCGCCTAGATATTAGTCCCAGGAGCCCCTTCTCTGAGTCGGCGCTGGAAAAAGACCTGGCTATCATTCTGCAAGAGCTGCGGAATAACGGTTACTATCAGGCATCGTATACCTCGCCAACAATCCAGATCAGTAATGATGGGTTACACGATACCGTGTTGGCGATCATCTCAGTTGGCGCACGAAAGCGTATTGGTAGTGTAACCTTTGAGGAAAACCCCAACACCTATCGGGAAGTGTCTGAATCCACTCGGGCTCGTCAGCTTGAATTCAAGGAAGGTGAGTGGTACAGCGATGAAAGGATTGAGGAGTCGCGTGCAAACCTCATGGGGTTGGGCACCTTCGAAGTTGTACTGATCGACACACTTGTTCAAAAGAACAAAGAGCAGGATTCAGTGCTGCATCTGCGGGTTTACACGCGTAATGCGAAGCCACACGACATTGGTATGAACCTTATGTTCTACCAGACAGCGGTCGATAACTTTCTGAATCTTGGTATCGGTACTACGGTGCAGCACCGGAATGCCTTCGGTGGCGCGCAGGTTGCATCAATCACGGCCCAGTATGTTCTTCAGGATGTTGGCCGACTTCCTCAGGGACAGCAGCTCGAAAGCGAGGCCTTAGGATCTCTTGTATTGGTTTGGCCAAACATCGGGAGGTTGTTTAACCAGCGTGTTGCACTGCAGACATCAACGTTTTACTCAGCACGTCAACTCATCACACCCTTTCGTCTTGAGTCGTTTGGTCTTAACGCTCGAGCACCCATTTCGCTATACTCGCACACGTTCTTTAACGGCATCGACCTAAGTGTAGGCTTAGAGCGTCAGATTCCTCTGAACTTTGATTTTGCTATCAACAGGGCGCTGGCTGAGGCAAATACTGCGGAAGACTCTGTGTTTGTGCGTAGCACATATAACCAGTTTCTTGTCTTGAGTGACTTTCTCAAACGATCCAATGAGTTCTTTACCGGCATCAACGCGGGTTTTACACTTCGAGGTGATCACCGGAATAGCCCCGTCAACCCTACACGTGGAACATTGTCGTCGCTTTCTATTGAATGGGGCTGGGGGGCTGGTAAGTACATTCGTGGACAAGGCTTCGTTTCGACTGCCTTTGGTGTTGGTCACAAGCTGGTCGGCGCTACAAAGATTCGTCTAGGTCACATAGCGTTGCTCGACTTTATTCGAGGTGATTCAACAAAGAACAACACCTACGTCCCCCTAGAACGACAGTTCTTTGCTGGGGGCCCAGCTAGTATCCGTTCGTTTGCTTCGCGTAGGCTTCACGATCCTGTTTCTGGTCGTATCGAAGGTGTCTCTGCGAGTGATGACTATATCCTTGCAAATGTAGTTGGGAGTGCTTCGCTTCTCGAGCTTGGTTTCGAGCTTCGCTACACGTTTACGCGCCCCAATGGCATCGATGATCTCTGGGGTTCGTTGATTGAGCGAAGTGGTATCACCTTGTTCTGTGATATCGGGAACTCATTCAACCGATTTACTTCAGAACTCTACGGTACCTCTAAGCTGCAGGACATCATCTATGGTAGCGCCGTAGCGCTTGGTGCTGGTTATCGGTTTGATACACCGGTTGGTCCATTTCGCGTAGACATGGCTACGAGTGTCTATGATCCCACACGAGGCGACGGACAATGGATAGTCGGTCGTAAGGGCATCTTTAACAGCTCAAACTGGCAGCTAAGTATTGGTCTTGGTCACGCATTCTGATATGACAGAATGAAAGAGAATCACGTAATCTTCTTGATGATGCTATCGTGAATATCTACGTGTGATGCATTCGCCACAAGGGAAAGAATACCGTCGGTCACAAGA
Organism: uncultured Melioribacter sp.; assembly: GCA_964484755.1. GTDB lineage: Bacteria > Bacteroidota > Ignavibacteria > Kapaibacteriales > Kapaibacteriaceae > UBA10438. The sequence goes on from CAZAGH010000004.1 coordinate 26,924, forward strand.
TGTCGTTCGAGTTGGACCTTGAAACCATTTTTTGTGAGGTACTCATGAACACACGTCGCCTCGCCCCCTGTCAACACAACCGTTGGTGACTTGATTTTGAGGTGTTTCGAGAATGCGGTAATTGCCTGTTCGATACCTCCAGCCACTGAGTACAAAACACCAGCCATCAGGCATTGCGTGGTGTTTATACCAATGGCTTCTGTAGGGGGCATGAACTTCATCTCTTGAATTGCCGCGGTCTGCTTGCTAAGTCCAAACAACTGTGTTCCCAGACCGGCAAATATTACACCACCGAGAAAGTGACGATCTTTCGATACTGCATTGACCGTCACAGCCGTTCCGCAATCAACCGTGATCAATGGCGCAGAAACCTTGGTCATAGCTCCGATGGCACCCAGCATTCTATCGATTCCTGCATTCTCAATCTGTGTGAGCGAAAGCAACGAATCGTTGCGCATCAACAGTGTATGTGCATTAACGACGAGATGGCTTGTTATTCGCTGCAGCACTTTCACGATTGCTGTTGTCTGCTTGTGATTTACACTGGAAAGACCAATGATATACCGTTTCTGGACGTGATCACGAAAATGGTGTTGGACGTTCTTCTTCCATTCCTTGTCGTATGGAAACGAAAGGAATACATCATCGTGATGAATCTTTACGCGACTGTTGCCAACATCAATGGCAGCGATACCATAGGTTACGCCGTTTATCTCAATCGAGGTATCGTATAGTGTCGCCATTGTCTATTGTCCGTTCTTGATGTGAAATGGTGCTTCGTACCAACAAACGTCCATCGGGCAAGATTTGTTCAACGATCCAAGTATCCGGGCTTCCTAAGCAGTAAATATATTTACCAACAAGCCCAATTTCATTGGTCCACAGATCATTCACAATTCTTGGGTGCAGCGCCGAATAATGCACCATCCGTTGAATCAGTAGCTCTCTGATCTGTGCAGGTGATACGTGGGAGCCTTGAAGGGTTATTGACGTACAGGATTGGTTTATAGTATCGGGAAAGGTCGTTTGACCGACATTTATCCCGATTCCGATGGTGGTAGAGACGCAGCGAGAACCTTCGAATTCATGTTCCACGAGGATTCCGCTCAGTTTTGCCCA
>CAZAGH010000004.1:28142-92315 GCA_964484755.1 uncultured Melioribacter sp.
CGCAGCGAGAACCTTCGAATTCATGTTCCACGAGGATTCCGCTCAGTTTTGCCCATCCTGTTTCGATGTTGGCCTGTATATCGTTAGGATACTTGATTCGTATAGGCACTTCCGGGAGATGCTCCCGGACAACATCTACGACAGCTAAGGTTGGAAATGCCATGGCTGCTAGTAGGTATTCCTGCGCAACTGGGTGCACGTGACGGTATCCAAAGGAGATGTAAACATTAGCACCCGGATCCCCCAACCACGATTTACCATTGCGTCCACGACCCCCAGTCTGATGATCGGCTGATACGATTACAGCCTCGTAGTTCTCGAGAAGCGCTTTTGCTACACTGCTTGTTGAATCGACTGTAGAAAGGTGCAGTACCATTGATGCTAAACTTGGTTATAAACAGGTTCATGTGAACACTTGAACTGCAACATTACCGGAATTTTGTGGCACGGTTTTCTATTTTGTGCATTCCATGGCAAACTCTACCGATACCATATGCGCTCTGGCCACACCGCCCGGATCTGCGGGGCTCGCAGTTGTGCGTGTTAGCGGTCCGCTTGCGCTCCAGATATGCGGTAGCTTATTTACTGGTAACAAAAGCATTGCCGATGCTGCGTCGCATACAATCCTGTATGGCTGGTTTCAGTGGAATGGCGCGCGTGTAGACAGCGTCACGGCTGGCGTGTTCCGCTCGCCCCATTCATACACGGGTGAGGATGTTGTCGAATTGGGTTGCCACGGGGGTGTTTTCGTTACCGAACAGATTCTTGCTGCCCTGATCGAGCAAGGGGCTCGTTTTGCCCAACCGGGTGAGTTTACACGTCGAGCGTTCCTAAACGGAAAGCTTGATCTAACACAGGTAGAAGCCGTAGCCGACATCATCCATGCCGAGACACGGATAGGTGCACAGACTGCAGCGCGACAACTTTCGGGAGGGTTTACGCGAAAGCTATCTGCGATCCGTGAGCAGTTGCTCAGTATTATCGGGTTGTTAGAGTTAGAGCTAGATTTTTCCGAAGAGGATGTACAGTTTGTCGACCGTGAACATCTTCGATCACTCGTACAGGCTCTGTGTGATGATGTCGACTCCCTTGCCGACCAGGAACGATCAGCAGAGGTGCTCAGGACGGGTTACCATGTTGCTGTGGTAGGCTTTCCCAATGCTGGTAAGAGTTCGCTCTTCAACGCCCTACTTGATCGACCTAGAGCTATTGTAAGCGCTGTTGCGGGCACCACGCGAGATTACCTCCATGAGACTATTCTTCTTGATGGCTTCAGCATCCACCTTGTAGACACAGCAGGACTGCGGGACGCATCAGACAGCATCGAAGTACAAGGCATCTCCTTAACGGCTTCCGTTATGCAGGAGAGCAATCTCATCGTAGTCATCAATGATGTAAGTCAAGGAGAATACAATTCGCAAAGTCTCCTTGAGGATGTAAAGCAGAAGTACCCAGAGGCCAAACACTTGTTAGTGCAGAACAAGATTGACCTCGTGGGATCAACCCAACAATCCCTTGGTGATTGGATCGTTTGTTCTGCCAATACAGGCCATGGGATAGAGAACTTAAAACTGGCGCTTATACGTTTTGCCAAAGAACACGGATCTTCCCCTGCCGATATGCTGGTCAACGCCCGTCAGGCGCAATTGCTCCGGAATATTGGAGCGAGTCTTCGATCCTGTCTTCAGGGTATGGACTCTGGCCTGACAAGTGAGTTCTTGGCTGTTGATCTCCGCACCTGTGTGCGTCTGCTTGGAGAGATCTCTGGGGAGACATGGAACCCCGACGTTTTAGACACTGTCTTTTCTCGATTCTGCATTGGAAAATGATATGAGTTCCGACCTTATTATTCGTCCACTGGAGATAGAGGACTTCAACCAGTTCCTCGATATCCAAAGCGCAGCCCTCCTACAAGCACCAGAAGTGTTTGGCTCGGACTATGAATGGTTTGCGGGGCTTTCCATCTTGTCCAAAGAACAACGGTATGAGAAGTACATGAACTTCCCCTACCAGTATCTCTTGGGGGCTGTAGACTCTACTGGGGTGATCGTGGGTATGATTGGATACTCCAGCCAGGAGTCAACCAAGACACGACACAAAGGTAGTCTGTGGGGTCTTTTCGTCCGGGACGAGTATAGAGGTCAAGGAATCGCCTCTATTCTTATCAACTCTCTCGTCGAAACGGCTCGTGACGTACTAGATGTTGAGCAACTCCAGCTAAGCGTTAGTACTCAAAATCAAGCTTCTTACGGCTTGTACCTACGCCTGGGCTTCACGGTGTACGGAACAGAAATACACGCCATGAAGATCGGCGATTCGTATGTTGACGAATACCTGATGGTAAAATTCCTCGCATAGTGTTTCACGTGAAACACTTTTCTTCGAATCTGCGTTTTTCAATTCTGTGAAGACACAAAATGTGTTTCACGTGAAACATTAGCTTTCCAAAACCATGTTTGACGTTCTCGTAATCGGTGGAGGTCATGCAGGAATAGAGGCTGCATTATCATCTGCCCGGATGGGTATGCGGGTGGGGTTTGTTACGATGGATCCTACCACAATGGGGCGCCTCTCTTGCAATCCTTCTATCGGTGGTAGTGCAAAAGGCCACTTGGCCAAAGAAATCGATGCTTTAGGGGGTGCTATGCCCCGTATCGCTGATGCATCAGGAATACAGTTCAAGACACTAAACACATCCAAAGGCCCTGCCGTTTGGTCGCCTAGGTCACAAAACGATAAAGACCTCTACCCCCTCTTTGCTCAGCAACTCGTTCGTTTACATCCAAGGATTACTGTGCTCCGCGAGGAGGTTGTAGGTGTTCTGGTAGTTCACGATCGGGTTGTTGGAGTAACGACTTCATCCAACAACGAGATCAAAGCAACAACTGTTATCCTGTGTGGCGGAACCTTTCTGAATGGGATCATGTGGACCGGCGAAACGGCCACTTCTGGTGGACGAGTTGGTGAATCAGCTGCAAACGGAATATCTGACATGCTGGCTGGTTATGGACTTGAGAAGGGGCGGCTCAAGACCGGAACTCCTCCCCGCATTCACAGGCAATCGATTGACTACCGGTACACGCAGCCACACAATGGCGACGACGAACCGGTCCCATTTTCGATCACGACGCCTTCTGTGCGCAATCAACTAGCGTGCTTTGCTACGAGCACTACCTCTGAGACACACGACATATTGCGTGGGGGTTTCTCCCGATCCCCGATGTTTACAGGTAGGATTCAAGGGGCAGGACCAAGGTACTGTCCGTCTATCGAAGATAAAATCGATCGCTTCGCTGATCGCGAGTCTCATGTTGTGGTCCTTGAACCAGAGGGCCTCTCCACAGATACGGTATACGTCAACGGCTTTTCGACAAGCCTACCATTTGATATTCAAGATTCTGGGCTTCGAACAATCCCGGGCCTTGCTAACGCTCAGGTTCTGCGGTATGGATATGCCGTCGAATACGACTTCTTCTACCCGTATCAGCTAACCCATGGACTTGAGACAAAAGCTATCAAGAACCTCTTCTTTGCTGGTCAAATCAACGGGACCTCTGGATACGAGGAGGCAGCATCACAGGGTTTGGTTGCAGGAATCAATGCCGCCCTGGCTGTAAGGGGCGAAGGGCAATTCCGACTCCAGCGATCCGAGTCGTATATAGGGGTGTTAATCGATGATCTTGTGAACAAGAACACCGACGAACCGTATCGGATCTTTACATCGCTGGCTGAGTATCGATTGTTGTTGCGCATCGATACGGCGTATGCTCGACTATCTGGGTATGGACGTTCGTTCGGACTGGTCGACGATGAGATGTGGCGAATTATAGAGCGCAAACGAGCTCTTTCAGAAGATCTATCCGAACGGGTTAGTAGTGTGAAGATCACCCCAGATGCGATCAATGGTCACCTTGCATCCATAGGAGAGGATGGACTGCTAGAAACAAATACCGCGTACGCCGTAACGAAACGACCCAAGGTCTCCTTATACGATGTTCTACGCCTCACTGATGATGGTGTATCCTCCCTGCTGGAAGAACACCCAGACGTGATTCACAGTGTCGAGACAGAGATCAAGTACGAGGGATACATTGCCAAGCTTCATCGCGACATTGAACGATTCGCTGAACAGGAAAACATGGTCATTCCAGCAGGCTTCGACTATGGAAGGGTTAACAGCCTGTCGACAGAAGCACGCCAAAAACTACAGCGGATACAGCCGGCATCGTTAGGTCAAGCCTCCCGCATACCAGGTGTATCCGCTTCTGATGTGTCTATACTTGCGTTGTATATGCGTTAACGTACTACAACAACGGGCTTTTGAATCGGTCCGTGTGACGTCTCGCAGCGGAGAGTATACGTTCCCTGAGCAACCCCAGAGAGATCAAGCATATCTCCAGTGCCTGTTACATTTTGATCTATGATCATCATACCATCTGCCGCAAAAAGCATGATGCGGGTTATCGGAGTGTGGCCGCCTACGTAGAGAACATTAGATGCGGGATTGGGTCCAACAGTGATCGTTGGGGTTATAACGTCATTGTTGACTGAGGATGGTATGCCCCGGATCTCGATAGTAAAGGGCGTCTCTTGCACGAGTGAGTCAAGAGTTGCATCCATCGGAATGATGCGGAGTTTATAGTCTGTCCCAACAGGAACACTTACAGGAACCTTCCAAAGAAAACCTTGTTGTTGGGCAGGAACGTTCTCTCGGATGAGGGCAACCGGCTGGTTATTCTTCACGAGTTCTAACTTCACAGGTACTGTGATGTTTGTGCTCCAAGACACGACATATGACGAGTCGTGGTACCAAACAGCAGCTGACTGGGGTTCTTTGATGCTCAGCTGCGGGTCCTCCACAATGAACGATTCAAGGGCAGTCCATTCAGAAACCGATGTACCATACCGCGAGCGCGCTCGCCAGTAGTATGTACCGGGATTCATTCCAGGCGCAATCTCTTTGTCTGTGAGTTTGTCAGTGCTTTCGATTAAGATGGTCTTTTTGTCGTCAAGAAAAATCTGATAAGTGATGAATTGTGTCTGGCCCTGAGGTGAAACAGACAATGTAAAAGTGCGCTGCTTTACTACAGATGCTCCTGCTATAGGAGCGATGAGTTTGGGCGCAGAAATGCTATCTGCTACTTCCTTCGTAGCGATACCAAAGCAGAACTCCCCTGTTCGCGCAGTGTCAACAACGAGTTCACGTGTGTTTGGGTTGTAGCGTGTCGGGAGCGGACGAAATGCGCGCGTTCCTATACTGTCGCGATAGTAGACAAGGGTGTTTGCTGGATCTGTGATACCAAGAACTTGTGTCGAGAATCGAAATTCTCCTGCATGATCTACCATACCCTCCTGCGTTAGAGTAACTCTGCAGGGATGTACAACATATGGAGCAAGTGTGCGAACAGGCTTTCCATCTACAATGCGTTCAAATCTTGGATTTTCCGGTGCCCACATATACCGGCGCGCGGTTGTGGTATTGTAGAAAAACGATACCAATGTGTGATAGGTTACCGTAAGTCCAACTGTGTCCTTCCCACGTGTGTAGGTATAAGTGTTTGTTGGAAGAATTTCATCGATCAACACATCTGCAGAATGACGACCAGTAGGATAAGGGGCTTTAACAGCCTTGTACGGATACATCATGTTTGGAAGTGACACTTCATAAACTTCCTTACCTTCTTCATTCACCTCAGTGATCACCGTCTGATTGTTCTGAAGTCCCGACCCCCACGCAATAACACGATTACCATTCGGAAGTGTTTGCACTGCGCCCTGAACGCCAGCATAAATGTCTGGTGTATTTCTGTATTGCCATACCAACGTACACGTCTTATTGACTTCATCAAGTTTGTACTCAACAGCTCGCGACCATTGTGGGGTGCGCTGCGTACCATTGTCAAACATCGTGATGTTACCATTTGGTAGACGTACAATATCGTGCTGATAAGAGAACACAGGATCGTCCGCTATACCATTCGCCGTGCTAAAGGTATACTGATTTAGCTTTCCGCCGAGCACCCACAACACCTTACCTGTCTTACGGTGAATCTTAGCTATCAATGAAGAATGTCGCGCACTTATCAGGAAGTGTCCGTCCGTATCTACTGTTACAGCGTTCAAATGAAAATATCTGATTGTTGGTGCCGTCAGGTCTTCGTAACTCACGGTGACAGGAAAGTGATCAAGACTTCGCCATTGGAATATGATCTTTCCATCAACGTCAATCTCCTGAAGCAGCATTTGTTGGACCGAAGCAGCGGGATTACCTTTTGGAAGGGTTTGACTCATGTCAATGGTCACATTTTCCTGCATAACTACCAAGCGGTTTCCATTCGGAAGAACATCAAATGTGTGCATCGCCAAATTGTAGGCATTAGACCCTTTAACAGAGTCAACGACGCGGAGATTTGTGTCGACGATGTAGATACTCGATGATGCTCGAGCGCCAGAACCAGCTGATTGAAATACGGAGTACCCGAGGCGTCCATCTGCGAGGATGCGAAAATCAAAGGCAAACTCTGGAATGAATGCCGAGGCTAGTGGCTTTCCATCTACCCCGACAACCATCAATGAAGGTGCGTATGGTGGAGAGGGTACCCTGCAGTTAGGAGCGATATATAGTGCCCCTTGAGCTGGGTTATCGGAAACTCCTACGGTGAGGGGGGTAAGGGTCTGTGAAATGGCAGAGAAAACTAATAACAGGAGTACTGCGAGAGAAAGGAGGGTTTTCTTCATGCGCGTAAGAACCATGATTGAATGAAAACGTAACAAACTACGACCTGTAGGCAAATCATCTCTTCACCCTCGTAACTTTGCGTTATGGTAGACATCAAGATTATCCGCGAAAACCCCGACCTTGTCAAAACGAACTGCATAAACAAGCATGATGGCAGTGATATTGACCATTTGCTAGAGCTTGATGTCCGTAGACGGACCATCATTCAGAGCGTCGAGGATCTGAAGAGCACACGCAATAGTGTGTCACAAGAGATATCGGCTATTAAAAAGAGTGGTGGGGATGCTTCGGATAAAATCGTTGCAATGCGGGAGGTCGGCGATACGATCAAGAACCTCGATGACGAGCTACGGTCTGTTGAGGCAGAGATATCTGAAATCATGCTCTTGATTCCCAACATTGCTCATCCAACCGTTCCGGTTGGGAAGGATGCAAACGATAACGTGGAGGTTCGCAGGCATGGTTCGTGTGAGGATCGAGCTCATCGGGTTGATCATATCGAGATATCACAACAACTAGGAATCCTAGATTTCGAAAGGGGTGCCAAGGTTACCGGCTCCGGCTTTGGTTTCTATGTAGGTAAGGGGGCTCGCCTGGAACGCGCCTTGATCAACTTCTTCCTAGATGTCAATACCAACGACAATGGATTCACGGAGATCATGACGCCGTTCGTAGTAAATGCGGACTCATGCCGCGGTACGGGTCAGCTTCCGAAAAGTCAAGAGGATATGTATCACGTTGAACGTGATGATCTCTATCTGATCCCAACAGCAGAGGTTCCTATCACGAACTTCCATCGTGATGAGATTTTACCCTCTTCTTCTCTCCCGATCAAGTATGCAGGATATTCAGCGTGTTTCCGTCGAGAAGCCGGTAGTCATGGGAAAGAGACTCGTGGCTTCCAACGTGTACACCAATTCAACAAGGTAGAGTTGGTAAAATTCGTTCGACCAGAAACATCATACGATGAGCTAGAATCCCTAGTTGGTTCTGTCGAAAACATTCTTCAAAAGCTTGGCCTTACATACCGTGTGCTTTTGCTCTGCACAGGTGACATGACCTTTGGTGGGTCGAAGACATACGATCTTGAAGTTTGGTCACCGTATGAACAACGGTGGCTCGAAGTAAGCTCTTGCACGAACTTTGAATCCTTCCAGGCACGTCGTGCTAACATCCGTCATCGTCAGGACCCAGGAAGCAAACCTGAGTTTGTTCATACGCTTAATGGGAGCGGTTTAGCTACATCACGGATCATGGTAGCTCTCCTTGAGCAGTATCAAACACCAGAAGGCCGTGTCCGTATACCAGAATGTCTGCAACAATACTGCGGATTTTCTGAAATCTAGAATCGACACTTCTCTCTTATCATATTCATATGTGTATTCTCTTTGGGAGAAGAGAAGAAGACTATATGATGTATATGAGATGTGGAAACCGTGGAAAACCCTGTTTTATTTTCCTCGAAGTTGTTCTAAACCCCTTCAACTATGACTCTTACGCAACAATCATATCGTTTTTCGAAGAAGTAGATAACAACTGGAAAGACCTCAAACACTGTTCTCAATACGTTGGATAGTTCTCCTTGTCTTCCACATACCCCACTCGAAGAATATCATTTTACATCTCTTGTGCACTCATCACGACCCATTTCGTGAATAACTCACAGAACAACATTGTTTGTAAAAACCAAATCCTTGTAAGTCGAGATAAACAGTGAAAACACGCAATGTGAATCGTGAATAACACGTGAACAATGCGGTAGATAACCCACCGATCTCAACCTAACGTAACCATACACCTTGTTGTGTGTTGTTTACGGTGATGTTTATCGCACTGCTCTTGGTATTGACCTCCCTGGTCGATAGAAATCCATTGATCGTCGAGTCTTCAGGGCTACAGGCCCCTGGATATTTCTTGATTAGTGGGGTCGATCAGGACAGCGTAGGATTGATCGATAACACGGGTAGGTTCATCTACCCGGTGTTTGCAGGACCTAATGTCAACCAACGTCCAACACCTTACGGCGGGTTCACATACTACGACGGTGCCCTTCAAGCGTATGTAACGGTCGATAACAGGCTTAGAACCATAGATACGTTTTCCGTGCAAGCCCCCTATCAGACAGATTTTCATGAAGGGTATCAAACAACGGGCAGACGATACTTCGTGTTGGGCACAGAGACACGAACGGTTAACATGTCAGAATTCATTCAAGGGGCTAGCGACAGTGCTCAGGTTATAGGCTGCGTTATTCAGGAGTTCGATCGTCGCGGGCGTCGAACATTTGAATGGAAATCGCTCGACCATATTCCACCAACAGAAGCGACATACGAGATAGACTTAACCCACAACAGAATAGACTATATCCATGCGAATGCCATCATAGAGGACTCTTCGCGAAACATCATTCTATCGTGCCGTAACCTTGATCAGATCATCAAGATCGACAGAGCTTCCGGTTCGATCATATGGAGGTTAGGGGGCTCGGCAGCTCAACGCAACGATTTCACATTCGTGAACGACACCGTTGATGGATTTGTAGGTTTCTCCCACCAACACACACCCATTATCACCCGTAAGGGTGAGTTGCTGGTGTTCGATAACGGCAATCTGAAGACAAATCACGTGTCTCGTGTTGTTGCATATGCGTTGAATGAAACAACATTAACGGCAACAAAGACGTGGGAATACACACATCCAACACCAACATTTTCGCCAACGATGGGCAGTATCCAAGAACTGCCCAATGGCAACATTCTCATTGGATGGGGAACAGCACAGAACGGACTTGTGGCTAACGAAGTTGATCGTACAGGCACTATCCATTCAGAGGTTCGGACCCCGAGCCCCCTACCATATCCCTATCGAGTCTACAAAGCACCTATTGCCATGACGAGTATCGTCCGCAAGATATCGGGGTATGAGCAAGTGGACTTTTCGAATATGGACAGCACAACAAGGGTACGTATTCGACCCACCACCTACGAAGCTGATCATGAGGTGTCGATAGAGCGACACAACTATCCACCAATTGATATTGAGTCACGTGAACATCTCCCATGTCATGTGTTTCCCCAGCGCTGGGTCGTGCGATATCATCCAACCCAAAACATCTATGCCGCACAGTTTAATCTTGCGCGAACAATGGTAGAAGATGAACCATCTGCCGCAATGGTCTTGTATAGGCCAACCGAAGGAGTGGGGCCGTTCGTTGAACTACCGTCTCATCCCGTTGAGGCATCATCTCAAATTGAGATACTACACCTTGCACCGGGAGAGTATATCCTAGGCTCACGTCTGTGCAAAGAACCTTCACTTGTTTATCCAGGCAATTCGCAAGATGAACAAGCGCTGTTCGTTCCTCTGCGCTGGACGCCAGCGATAGGGGCAGACGGATATGAAGTTGAGATCTCAACCTCCCCCGACTTTACTGAAGACGTTCGGTTTCTGCGAACGCAACTACCCGACACAACAATCAGAAACCTCCAACCTCAGAAGACCTACTACTGGCATGTGCGGGTGATCAGGCAACCAGAAGTTGGACCGTGGACACAAACATGGACATTTGATGTTATGACACCGTTAACAGTCTCTGACGATGGTGCAGCAACAGACTTACCGATAGGCACCAACCTCGTCGTATATGATGTTCTGGGCAACGAGATCGCAAGAGAAACAATCGTGCGTTCACAACAATACGTTGTGCCCGATATCCACGATAAACTACTTCTTATCGTGGCCACAACACCCTCTGGCGAAACCTATCGTAGGCTTCTTGCGCGTTAGATCTTAGTAGTGCTTGGATATCAGAGCCATACACAGATCAACCGTTGCTTGAATACCCTTGATATGGGTGCGCTCCATACCGTGGGAGGCGTGTACTCCAGGACCGATCAATCCAACACGAACGTCTACCCCGGCGCGCCAAGCTGCTGTTCCATCGGAACTGTAGAATGGATACACATCGATTGCATGAGGAATGTTGTTTTCTGTGGCCAACTGAACAAGGGTGCGTCGGAAATCATAGTCATATGGTCCACCAGAATCCTTGGCACATATCGAACACGAAAACTCATTTCCCTCACACGCATCGCCCACAACACCCATGTCGATAACAAGCAAATCCTTAACGCTAGGACTTAGCATGGGTGCTCCACCGTGTCCAACCTCCTCGTACGTACTGAAGAACAGTTCAACGGGAGCCCCCTTTCCAGAGGCTGCGATGTGGCGTGCAACCTCGAGGAGAACGTAACACCCCGCCTTGTTATCAAGGAAGTGACTCTTGATGAAACCATTTGGGAGTTGTTGATACTTTGGCTCAAACGCTATTATGTCACCAATTCGTATCCCAAGTGCGAGCACACCATCGCGAGTGGAGACCTCTTCATCAATACGGACATGCATTACACCCGTAGAACGCTCCAGCGAAGAGGCTTTATTGTTGGCATGTGTGGATGGATCGTTGAGTAGAAGTGTTCCACTATGCACACGGTTATCCAACGTGTGGATACGAACATACCCTCCTTCAAAACTTGGTAGCAATGGTCCGCCTAGAAGCGAAAACTTCAACGTTCCATTGCTGTTGATACCCGAAACAATAGCTCCAAGTGTATCTGTATGACCAGCAAGGGCCAACGTGGGATCATGACCAAGACTGCAACGCAGCGCCCCCTTTGTTGTCCGTGTGGGAGAGAAGCCGAACCCCCGCAGTGTTGATTCGATGTAGGTTATTGCCTTCTCGGTATACCCAGTGGGTGAATCGATGGCAATAAGGTCGGAAAGCATGTCAAGTGTGTTCATAAGCGTAGGTTTGTAGGTACGCACAAACATAGTGTAAGAACTCTCGAGGTTGATTCAGGAATGGCACACATAACCCCTTACGATATCACACTGGCAAACGGTCTGCGCGTTGTGATCTGTCCGGACAACTCAGCACCGGTTGTCAATGTAACTGTGATGTATCGGGTTGGCTCGCACGACGAGCGAGTTGGAAAGACCGGTTTAGCGCACTTGTTCGAGCACCTCATGTTCGACAATGCCGCACCTGGCGTCGAAAAACAGTATGATGTCTACTGTACGAAGGCAGGGGGCACCAACAATGCCTACACAACATTCGATTACACAACCTATCATATCGATGTTCCTTCGCACAATCTAGAATTAGGCTTGTGGCTGGAATCCGAGCGAATGCGTTCATTTCGCATCACAGATCATGCACTTCAAACACAGCGCAGCGTTGTGGTTGAAGAGATAAACCAGAACGTCTTCAATCAACCCTATGGTATTTGGCGCAAAGCACAACAGGAGATAGCCTACACAAATGATTCATCGTACTCATGGGATGTCTACGGTTCACCGGAAGATGTTGCCGGCGTCACGATGGATGATGCAAAGGGCTTCTTTGACACCTACTACCACCCTTCGAATGCTGTCCTATGTGTGGCAGGAGATATAGACCTAGCGGTTGCGAAGGAATTGGTTGAGCGCCACTTCGGATCAATTACCGACTCACGTGCCGTGATTGCACGGACATCGTTTTCCCCTTCTATGGCAAAACGCGGTACCGCGCTCAGTGTGCAGGACAATGTTCCTCTCACAGCTGTTTTTGCAAGTATTCACATGCCGGGCTTTACGACGAACGACCTACTTGATGCCGAGATAGCTTCGTCGATTATTGGTACTGGTAGAAGCTCTGTGCTCTATAAGTCACTGGTTTCTGATTTGCGCATCGCATCTGGTGTGGGGTGCTTTATTGACCGAAGAGCGCACGACTCGTTGTTAACGATGTATGCCTATGCTTCCGAGGAAACGATCACAGCAGATCAACTTGCCAATGCTATGTCGGAGGCCCTCGCACAGACCACCGTCACCGAAAGCATGTTAGAATCAGCCGTCAATAAAATGAAGACGTCCCACGCCGCTGAGTTGCAGAAGGTAAGCGGAGTGGCCGATGTTGTTGCCTGGACCACGCTGTTTTGGAATGATCCGCTTTATGTGAACACAGCCCTCGATCGCTACGCATCAATCACACTTGAGGACTTACAGAGTATTGTCGATAGGAGTGCATCACAAGAGGAGATCATTCGACTCGACATCGTACCAGTCGAAGTCTAGATAGACGATAACCGTTCTGCTGCCAGAAGTATCGTCTCTCTGGTCTTTGCAAAACAAACACGAACGAGTTTCTCGTGATAGTCTCCCGGTTCGTTGTAGAACGGCGATAATGGAATCGTCGCTACCCCGTGTTCGCGGGTTATTCGTTTTGCGAATTCTACGTCCGGCTCATCAGAGATATTCTCGTACCCAAGCAGTTGGAAATACGATCCTGAGCACTGTTTGAGCGTCCAAGACGAATCTTCCAGTTTCGAACGAAGAAGGTTTCTCTTCTCTGTGAACATCTCCGCAAGCCCCATGTAGCGGGATGGATCTTCCATGTATCGTGCCAGAGCAACCTGTGCTGGCGTGTTCACACAAAACGACAGGTATTGGTGAACTGCACGAAATGCTCTTGTCATGTTAGGGGGCGCGACACACACCCCAATCTTCCAACCTGTGATGTGGAAGGTCTTTCCAAACGACGTCACAACGAACGAGCGTTCACGCAGGCTGGGATGTGATAGTACTGTGTGATGGATGTTGTGATCAAACGTGATCAATTCGTACACTTCATCACTAAGAACGAGTAAGTCGTGTTCTTCTGCGATCGCAGCCAGCTCGTTGATGTCGTTGACTCCCAACACACTGCCACACGGATTGTGTGGTGTGTTGATGATGATCATGCGTGTGTTGTTGTTGATCAGTGATCGCACGTGTTGCCAGTCTGGCGTATACACTCCTGGTATCAACGGTGATGATCTAACCACGCCCCCATTTGCTGTGATTGCTGGGCCATAGGAATCATAGCTGGGGTCCATGACAACAACCTCATCACCAGGATGCACAACGCATGCAATCGCAGTATAGAGCGCGGCAGTAGCGCCGGGAGTAATAGTTATCTCGCTGTCTGCGTGAATGCTACATCCGTGCACGAGACGATACTTCTCCGCGACAGCTTCACGTAATGCTAACAGACCGGGCATCGGGGCGTATTGGTTGTGTCCGTCGCGTGCTGCTTGGTACAACAATTCAAACAACTCAGGGTCTGCAGGATAATCGGGGAACCCCTGTGAAACGTTGACAGCCCCCACCTCATTGGCAAGGGCTGTCATAACAGAAAAGATCGTTACTCCGTTTTCGGGTAGCTTATGCCGCATCGTCGGAATCATCGTCAAAGATGAGTTTAACACGCTTTGCTACCTCGTCGCCATCCCGGTTTAGTCCAAGAGAAAACTCTACCGGGTCTCCTTCGCGCAGATCCTGGAAGTCTGCATTGATCATATCAGATGCATGGAAGAAGAGATTGTTGGGTGGATACTTGATAAAGCCATACCCATTCTTCATCGACAGGATATAGGATTCAAAACGCTCAGAGCCATCATCGACATCTTCCTCTTCAAATCGTGCGGCCCTCTGCTCGAGCATTTCCTGAAACTCTTTTGAGTCGCGAGGTGGACGCGGCTGTGCGTCGTCACGTCGAACGAAGAGATTCTGAATGATCTCATCGTCCCTCGTTGCCTTACTCTCAATCAGGTCGTGCATGTGAATCGGGTACGTAACCTCGCTCAGTAGTTCGTGCGACGTACGTGTAACAACATGCTTGCCCTCGTTGTCTGTGAATTCAAAGTCCCACGACAACACCATGATGCGTGCGCCGAGGTTGTTCATCTTGCGAACAAGGGGAACGTAGTTGCCATCAGATGTTATCAACACAACAACATCGAACTTCTTCAGGAGTGTGAGTTCGTATGCTTCAAGAGCCATCCAAACGTCAATACCCTTCTCCTCGCGTCGTCCACCTGTGTTGCGAAGCGGCAAGTAGTGGGTGATCACACCCTCCCACATCAGGATATCCTCGAACACACGGTCGTAATACAACAGGTTACCCCGTTGTTGTGCTTCGTTGGCAGATATGCGGCCGCGGAAGAAGTGACTGTCGACGATCTGACACAAGTGCATCTCTGTGTCTTCGAGTGTTGAGACCTGATGACGAATAAAATCATGCAGGCCACGCAAGCTGATTCGACTGTTACGGAGGTGATTGAAGGCGTAGTAGTTGCTTACATGAAGGAAATAGTTTCCATCATAGAACACAGCGATACGCGTGAGCTTGGTGTTGTTGGAAAGGGGCATCTATAAACCTGTAACGTTACAGCAGGGAATACTACACTTATACTACTTTTTTCACCAGCAAAACTATCACATTCGAAGTTAGTACTTGGCACCTGCTCGTTGAAGAAGTGAAATAATTGTCCATCTACGATTCATTCGTGCGTACGTCAAAGCACTCTTACCACTGTAATCAACAATCGACAAGTCGGGTTTTCTACGTAACAGTATACGCAGCATTTCATCTTCGCCGAGTACGCTTAGGAGCATCGCAGCCGTGCGACCCTGAACATCCCGTGCATCAACATAAGCCCCTTTCTCAAGAAGCTCTTCGAGTGCGCCAAGTTGACGATGTCCACAAGCTATCATGATCGGTGGATTTCCCTTTCGATCACGCAGATTGATGAATGCTCCGGCATCAACGAGTTGTGAGACAATGTTAGTAGCACCAACCTGGCAGGCAACATGCAGTGGTGTCTGCCCTCGATAATCGAGAACATTAGGTTTAGCGCCCGCAGCGATGATCAGTGAACAAAATCGGTCACGGTTATGAAAGGCAGCAAAGTGGAGGACGGTTACACCTTGCGGCGTAGCGGCGTTAGGGTTAGCGCCTGCATTGAGAAGTGTTTCAACCATCACGCTGTCGTTGGCAATGGTTGCAACCATCAAAGAGGTAAGGCCCTCACCATCAACCTCGTTGATATTGAAGGCCTTCTTCTTTTGACTGAGCAGTCTCTGAACAGCTTTGAGATTCCCTGTCTTGACGGTTTCGATAAGCGACTGTGCAGAAACCCCAAGTGCGCAGCAGCACCACGCGAGAATGATGACAACTAATCGCCGATAGGGAATCGTGCGCATCAGAATCCCTGCCGTTGTAGGAAGATTCCCTTGTCGACCTTCGAAAAGAAGTCTTGGTAAAACTTCGGATCAGTGATGGCCGATACTTCAACAGGGTTGCCAGTGTTGTCGAGGATCTTTGCCTGGAAATTTGCCCGAACCTTGCACCGTCTACCCAGTTCGGAAACATTAACACTTACTTCAACCTGCTTGAACTTATTGTAGCGTGCATCCTGCGTGGTCCGATTGCGACTACTTGAACCTCTCGTATCGAAGACGATATCGAGAGCATCCATCCAGTACTTATTGCTAGCACTCTTGTCGGCAAGTTGTACCTCTTTGGTTGCTGTAAGCAGACCAAGATCCGGAACTGCATTTTTGACGACAAAGCCATCGTCCTGCAGCACATTCAGCATGGCCTTCATAACAAGCTTCACGTCGTTGGTATCAAACTCGCGCGTTTGATACTCGCGCGTTTGCAGCTGTGTCTGTGGCGTTCGCACCTGTTCTGGAAAACGAACCACAGTACATGCCGTACTGGCCAACACCAACAGTACAAGAGCGATGATGCGATTTCTGCTGATCGGCATTAGAACTTGCTCTGATGGTATGTAAATGACTCTACCTTGCTCTCGGCATTAAACTTGATAACAACCGTGAGTGTGCGCTGTGTGGTGCTAGCAGCACCCGAGTTGTTCGAGAACCCGCCAAGAATCAAAAACATCCCGCTTTGGCTTTCTGAGTACGATGCTTCTGTAGCGATTTTATCGTACACCCACGTTTCGCGGCTGTTCTCATCGAGTGTCGTGATGTTTGGCGAACCAAGTAGCTCGGCTACTTGTGCGCCCGACATGCCTTTTTTGATCTCTTTTTTCACGATGCCGGCTGTAAGCTCGCGCTCTCTTGTTGATGAGAGGTCGCGTTGGTTGTCCTGTACTGTTCTGCATCCAGGTGCGAGAGAAATGATCAGTATGGCCGCAGCCGCCAAAAGAAGACGAATCATGAAATCCTCAAATCAGGTGGTTAGAATTGAAAAACGAACCCAATACGGAAGGTAACAACACGTGGAGTTTCCACAGGTTCCTCAATAATGCTGAAGCCTCGACTGTTCCCACCGTCAAGAACAGCATTGGGAATACCCGTACTTGTCCCCCATAGATAACGAAAACGCACGTCAATTAATGTGCGCCGAAGTTCAGAGGGGAGAGTGATCATATCGGCAAACTTTATCGCAAGACCCGCGCCTATTCCGTAGTTCCAAACAACAGACCCTTCCCCAACTCTATCAACTATGGTGTCACCTCTGCAGATTTCTTCGGTGGTTACGGACGAAGAATAGATCGTGATACCCCCAACACCCTCGGCATACGGAAACAGCCATGATTCGATATTGGGTTGAAAACGAGCATGTAGCAATATCGGTATCTGAGTATTTGATGCCGAAACATTGAACCTCGTGTTACAAAAGTCGTTTGCTCGCAACGACTTCGAATCGGCACCGTTGAAATACACACCCAACTCGCCCCCTACTGCTAGAGGAATTGGATCAAAGTAATATCCTCCCTCCACGCCAAATCCATATCCCGTAGCTGGCGCTTCGAGTTTCTCGAAAGCCTCGCGCAGCTCTCCCTGTGATACGGCCTGCTGGTAGAAGAAGTTCCACTGATTATGCAATGCCTGCTGCTTGATGATGCGAATGGTCTCATCATCGGGCATTTTCATCGCTGGGTCGGGTGTTGGCTGCTCGAAGGGCTCGCCCGCGATCTGCGCATGGAGAGAATACGCACACAACAGGAGAACTATCGTAGAAAGGGTTGGCCGCATGACTGCGAAGTTACCATCTGTTTACAACCAGATGATAACTCGGAGACGAAATCAATGCTCAGGAACTTGCATTCGCAGTCAAACAGGTAAGGGGGCTTACAATGTCAGCACTAGGACGTCGTGAATTCGTCAAGACAACTCTACTGGCGAGCGGTCTGGTGATCACTTCTGCATCGTCGATATCTGCGGCATTGGCTGGCCCACAACCAGTGCTCGGCTCGGGTGCGTCGATTCTGCAGGACGCAGGGTCTGAGAATATCTGGGCATGTTGGGTGGGGCACTCGACGGTTTTGATCAAACTGGGCGAACGGTGGGTACTAACAGATCCTGTCTTTGCGGATGTTGTAGGGCTGAACATCCTTGGTCTTCGGATTGGACCTCGCAGGATCCTACCGCCCGCATTAACACTCGAAGAACTTCCACGTCCAGACATTGTATTGCTGTCGCACGCCCACATGGATCACATGGATATGTGGACACTTGAACGATTAACAACGATGTGGCCGAATCAGATTCACGTACTCACAGCCACAAATACTGCTGATGTGATCAGCGATCTGGAATGGAGCTCGTGTAACGAGATAGACTGGGGTGAGCAAACCTGTGTTGCTGGAGTAACAATTCGTGGACTCCAGGTACAACACAATGGATGGAGATTCCCCGGAGAGCGGTGTCGTAGCAATGGATACAAACGCACCGGGCGCAGCTACAACGGTTATGAGATCATTTATGATGGTGCCCGCATCGTCTTTGGTGGTGATACCGCCTACACAAATGCCTTTCGAACGATCCAGCCAGATGTAGATCTGGCGATCATGCCGATCGGTTCGTACGAAGGATACTCTGCCCTGCATTGCAGTCCGGAGGAGGCACTGGCAATGTCGGAGATGATGCGAGCCAGGGCGATCATGCCGATCCACCACCTAACCTTCAAACAATCCCCTGAGCCGATACGCGAGCCCCTTGCCAGATTGTTGAAGGCTGCCGATACGAACAGATTGCATGTTGCGGCCCGTCTTCCAGGCAATACCTATCGCTACGCAACGTGACCACGAATGCGCGGGCGTTGGTATCTTCATCGTAGATGGAATCACTCTTTGATGATTTTTCGTCCCAAGCATCGAACGAATCACAGACGAATCAGTATCGTCCGCTTGCTGAACGTGTACGCCCAACATCGATTGATGATGTGGCCGGACAAGAGCACCTTCTAGGAGAAGGCGCACCGCTGCGGACATTTATTCAGCGGGGCGAACTCCCATCGATGATCTTGTGGGGTCCGCCCGGCACAGGTAAGACAACCCTAGCCCACATCCTAACATCTGCCGTGGGCGCACACATTGAGCGCCTTAGTGCCGTTGATTCTGGTGTGAAGGAGCTACGCGATGTTCTTCGCAAGGCCGAGATACTCCGTTCAAAAGGTTCTCGTACGGTGGTATTCATCGATGAGATCCATCGGTTTACAACATCTCAGCAGGATGCACTCTTGCATGCCGTAGAGCGAGGATACATCACACTCATCGGCGCAACCACCGAAAACCCCTCGTTCAAGGTCAACAACGCGCTACTCTCCCGTTGTCAGGTATATCTGTTGAATCTGCTCGACGATGACGATTTGCGACGAGTGATAGAGCGAGCAATCAACACGATTTCCACAAACCGTGGAGTAACGGTTATTGTCAACGATTGGCCGTCTCTTCTGCGCGTTGCCGCTGGTGATGCCCGCAAGGCACTCAATGTCTTGGAGACAATCACAATGTCGGCGGCGGATCAGCCCGATAACACTCTCTGCATCACAACAGATGCCATAGAACGTGCGATTCAAAAGCCCCTTGCCAGATACGATCGTGCTGGAGACTACCATTACGACACCATATCAGCTCTTATAAAGTCCATGAGAGGGGGCGATGCAAATGCTGCGTTGCTCTATTGCGCCGTCATGCTTGATGCCGGCGAAGACCCACTCTTCATAGCGCGACGACTTGTAATCTTCGCGAGTGAAGATATTGGTATCGCAGACGTAAACGCACTTCCACTTGCGGTGTCGGCGTATGAGGCACTGGAGCGCATTGGGATGCCCGAAGGACGTATCGTGATTGGGCATGTGGTCACGTACCTCACTCACGCGCCGAAGTCACGCGTCGTATACAACGCCATTAATGCCGCCTTGGCAACAGTCCGTGCCGAAACAACGATCGTTGTTCCGATGCACCTGCGCAACTACCCTCCTACGAAGAATGATTCTGGGTATTCAGGATTTCTTCCAGATCGCTTGCGGGACGCTGACTTCTTCGACCATACGTAACACGCAATAACGTTAGTTGTTGTTCTCTGTTGCCTTTTGCTTTTCGTTTTCGAGGGCACGCTTCTTTGCAGCTTCTTTCTTTGCCCGCAACTTGTTGTAGTTGATCGACTCGCGCAATGTTACCCCGTCCCGAATTATACCACGCTCGCGCAAGACACTATCGGCGGATATGTAACGCTTGATATTTCTTAGTGAGCCTCTACTGTCGTGCGGTACTTGGGAGATCGGAATGAGTGCCTCTTCAACCGACATGGGGTCGGTCGGGAGTTCGATAGACACATCTTGGTTGGACTCTAGCTCTAACCACGGTCCTCCGCGACGACGTGAGAAATCGAAGACATCAAGAACGATAACAGGTGTTCCGCTGAACGGGATTGGACGCTTCTTCACGGTGTCGTACTTGGCTTGTCGCACCCACTTGAACAACCATTCTGCATCATGCATAAACTGACGGAAGCACGAATGGGAAACGGGTCTGCCAGGCATCTCAAATTGATGGAATGCGCTACCGGCATGCTGATGAATGTTCACCGTGTATGGAAGCTTCCAATCTTCGTTGAGCGACGAGATCCGAAGACGTTGTTTCCAATTCACAGCATAACGTCCAGGAAACGAGGGCTTTCGCTCTTCTCCAGAGTTTGTCGCAGCAAACCGCACCAGAACGCCATACTCGTAGCAGGCGTAGGATTGCCATTTAGGACTAACAACAACGATCTTCTTGATGGTATCTGCGCCCGGCCAGTATTGCGGGAATAGGGAATACGCTAGAATATCGGCGTGGTTGGTATCGGGCATCACCAACGTGTCGCCGACACGCATAAACTGCAGATCCTTGCGGTTGAGTAGCGTGATGATCCGATACATTGTGAATGTTGAGTCGGTCTTTGCACACAGTGTCCGAAGACTGTCAAGTACGCGCAGTTCTGTGACAGCAACACGATGGTAGCCAATACGCGGAAAGCGTTTCATGATCGAGTCGATCCGGAGCTTTTTACGTTGCGCTAACTCTTGTTGCCTTGCAATACTGTCTTGTGACAACGACCCATCGCCCCCTTCAGCATTATTGCCGGAGCAGGCAACCAATGCCAAGCACATGCATACCAGTATTGCAGCGATCAACCAATGATGAACAGATCGAAACGACATACCCTCACAACATGAAGTGGAATCTCGGTAGTTTCGTTCACACCCTACTACCACTCGAATTATGGCCACGAACCTACATAGACTTGTTCTCATAAGCACTCTCTGTGCCATCC
The DNA here is from genome assembly GCA_964484755.1 of uncultured Melioribacter sp. Lineage (GTDB taxonomy): Bacteria > Bacteroidota > Ignavibacteria > Kapaibacteriales > Kapaibacteriaceae > UBA10438. Next base: position 49,312 of record CAZAGH010000004.1, read on the forward strand.
TTTTCGGTTGCACGGAGAAGCCGCCATCAAACGACACTCCCCCAACATCCGATACACAGTCGCGTCCACCGGTTCAACAACTTACCTATTCGGTCATTCGACGTCTCCCCCACGACGCTGCCGCGTTTACACAGGGCTTAGAGATCTATCAGGGGGCTTTTTTGGAAAGCACGGGTCAGTATGGCTCGTCTACCGTCCGACGTGTCGATGTCACTACAGGCAAGGTTCTTCAGCGCACACCGATTGGTAGCAAGTACTTTGGTGAGGGTATAACGCAGCTAGATGGTAAGATCTATATGCTTACATGGCTGAATCAGGAGGGGTTGATCTTTGACGCCAAGACCCTGCGTCAGCAAGGTCGGTTTACCTATTCCGGAGAAGGTTGGGGTATAACCAATGATGGAATCAACCTCTATATGAGCAACGGCACGAGCGTTATCACGGTGCTCGATCCACGGACGTGGACAGTTGTGCGGACCATTCCTGTTACGCTTGATGGTATGGCCGTATCGCAGCTCAATGAACTGGAGTGGATCAACGGTGAAATCTGGGCAAACGTGTGGCAGTCTGACAAAGTCGTAAAGATTTCGGCGCAGACAGGTTTTGTGACGGGTGTGCTTGATCTGACTGGGATATTGCCACCCAATGAGCGAACACCTTCTACCGATGTGCTAAACGGCCTTGCGTTTGACTCAACAACGAAAAAACTCTACGTAACAGGTAAGAATTGGCCGGCAATGTTTGCCCTTTCCGTGCAGTAACGTAGGGCCTGCTGTCACGTTTTACCCCGCAGAATACACAACAGCCACAGGGCGCTCTACTATGCGCCAATTGGCTTCTCTCATCTATGGAGGTTGTGTATGCTACTGCGAGTTATCTGTGCACTTCTGCTCGCCCAAACCATGGCGATCGGACAGCAAGGGTGGACGGTTCAGTTTCCGTCCAATGGGCAGATCGGGATATCCCCCTCGGCACCAATTACTATCCACTCGTCGGTTCCTACCGATACGGCTGAGTGGAATCGGCAAGATGTTCCTTTCTTTGTTCTTCGCGACTCTATAGCGCACGCCGTCGGACCCGAACGTAGGAAACAGTACCGCGTTGCGGGACAGTTTTCGTTCACAGACGAGTTCACATGTACCTGGACGCCACGCAGACTTCTACCGAATACAGCATACCGCTGCATACTGGGCAATCAGGAATACGTGTATACAACAGCCCCAGACGTTCCCTCGGTCGTTAGCTGCAGCATGCCCTTTGGCGCAATGCGGTGTGATCAAACAATCTCGATTGTCATGACAAGCCCCCTTCCTCCGGGCTGTGTTCCAGATAGCGTGTTCATCGTTGAACAGCTACGTCAGGATGGATCGTGGGGCATTGCTCCCGAAGCGATTACCTTCGATGATCGCACGGCATATGTTACACCGATCGACCGATGGCAGCCGAATGCCCAATTGCGCCTACGCGTGCGATGCTCATGGTATGCAGGTGATGCTAGCCTAGACAGGACGTATGAATGCATGGTTCGAGGCGCAACAACGGTGGTTTGTAACGGACGCCTAACCTCGGGAGAACCCATCACAGATGAGTACGGCGCAGACCTGCATCGCAACAGCAGAGTCGGCACTTCCGGCGACACAATTCAACTGAATGTACCGCGCACGGTTGGTCCCAACCTCTATTTCTCACACTGGGAATCGCGAGACGTACCATCTATCAACGGCGACACAATGCCTGTGACACTGTTTCCGTTGTCGTGTGAGACAATGAATCGGTTCTGTGCCGTGACAGCGGTCTATCAGCGGCTTGATAGTGTACGCATTCGATGCACTGTCGACAGCGTTACAGGCCATGTGATGCTCTACCGGATGTCGGGAGAACTTGTGCGCGAGATCACAGACAGCGCGATCGTCTCAGTTGCCCTGAATGATGGCCCCTTTATTTGCGTTGCCTCTTCAGCACAAACATCAATCTTGTCGGGTTGGGTGTATCAGGGCCAAAAGCTACAGACAGGTGCGATCGTGATTCCAACCAAACGCGCCGTCCCGATGAGCAATCTATCTGTAAACCCAAAGTTCCAGACACTTCAGCCCTCACTGCAGGATATCTACCGACTGCGGGGAAGTGTAACAGATGTCGATGCTGATCCTCTGTTCAATGTTGCCGATGCGGTAAGGTTTACAACGCCCTATGAGTTCGAGTCATCCACGCCCGCAGCTCGCACGTTGTGTGTCACAGCCCAACGATGCTGGGAGATCATTGGGTATCTGGATCATGCTGTTGGAGCACCGATATGGTTTGACAAGGGGCTTCAAGATTACTGCATCACGTCGGAGCTCTTGAAGCCTGAAAACCACGTCGTCTTTTTCGTCCGGCGTAAAGTGATCGACTTACGCGTTGAGTCTGTTTTGCTTGGATCTGAAGACCCTGCAGATGTTCTCAGAAATAGAGCACCGCATCCAGAGACACGTATTGAGATCCAGCGCGAGCAGGATGTAGCTGGACAGCGAGAGTGGGTGTCGCTTGCATCAACAAACTGCATCATTGATGGTGTCTCCACAACCCGATTTCAAGTTGCTTGTGGCGACAATCTGCGGATCGTTGTGCACCCTGCTACGCAGCGGGGTCAGCAGTGGCGATGGTGGAATGCACTGCCAGGGTACGTGGTTCCTGCTGGCAATGGCGGAACACAACCATCGCGATACACGCTGGTTGTGGATACTGACATTGCCGGTTTTGATGCCACAGATTGTGAGGGGGCGCAACTAGGCCACCGCGAGATACGCATCCAGGCAGCCTTCCGTCAGCAAATGGTAATCGAATCTATCGGACTGCGCGTGCGCGTCAATGCTCAAGGAGAACGGCAGCTTGCACGCTTCGAAGAACGCTGGTACGATCCGCTGACCTACTACGATTGTGATGCCGACGAACCCACGGACGGTAGGCACCTCGAATACATAGCGCGACGTGGAACACCTATCCGTGTGCGCTTCTCTTTGCCACTTGATCCACTTTCTGTCTTTAACCGATCCGTCTCTGCCGAGAGCTTTGACAATATCCTACTTACCGACCCCCATGCAGATGACCTAGATTTTCATGTGTATGCAGACACCAGCGGGAACACAAACCTTCTATCATCTACAGGACAGTTTTTGGACGTTGTTGAGTTCTTTGTCTGCGAGCCCCATTCTCGTCCTCGCAAACAAGCCCTTCATACTGGTGCAATAGATCTTACTGTTCGATCATCAATTCAATCCTACTCGGGAGATCCTTTACGCGCTACGCAGACCTTTGCGTTACGTCGAATGGAGATGCCGGGCTTTGGTATGAAGCTGAGATCTATGAAGCTGCACTCCGACGGTGATTGGGACCTCTGGCCGTTCGTGAACCGCGGCGAGATCTATCAAGCCGCTTACGGAGGTAACCTTACTCCGAGACGTGCTCTCCTCACAGACCACGGATTCACCCGTATGCCCTCGTGCGAAGAACAACAGGGATCATCGGGGGAATGTACCACGTTGCATGGCGACACAGATGGACCGCTCTCGTTTGGCGATCACGCACTCTGGCTCCAAACATCGTGGATGGGGCTGGCGGATCTTTCCTGGGTGCGATTATCTACCTGGGATGAAGACTGCAAGGACGAGGACGACTGTCTCGTTAACCGTATGGGTGATGTCATAGACAGTCTTCGTGTGCGTGTAGCCAAGTATAACGTTCCAGTCGAGATGGCTGCGCTTGACTGGAAAGCCCTGATACCTGATCTCATTAAAACAGGTGTCGACATCATCGATGCTCTTGTTGTCCCAGATGAACAGGATGACTTCCTGGCAGAGTGTACAGTACTCGAGGATAGTCAAACGCTTTGGGGTATGCGAAACCCGCAAGCCCCTTTCATGAACCGCTATCATGAAAATGCCGACTACGAGTTCCGTGGTCAGTGGTATACGGCCCGTGCGGCCGTTCGATAGAAGACACCTTCTCACACAACCAATACACCATTCAAAAGGAGCAGAACATGATCTACATCTTGATCCTCGCAGTTGCATTCACCACACCGTTATTGGCAGGAGTATGGCCTGGTGGCGGAACATTGCCACGTCCGCTGCGTCAGGGCAGTGTTGTTGATATCTCGTGGGACAATACGTTACATGCAGAGCGGGTTGACATTGAGCTCTGGGATGGCGAGCGCCGACAATTCACGACCATCGCTTCCGGGCTACCAACGAGCGCGACACGCGTAGCATGGACGATACCCGCGACGGTGATTCCAGGAAGAATGTATCGCTTTGTTGTTCGTGACGCCGCCAAACGATCGCGCGCAGACTTCTCGACAGGGTTTCATGAAATCCACAAAGCGACGGGTTTTGTGACGACCGTTGAGGATCCTTTGAGTATGATAGATTCTTTGCTCGTGACCCCATTTCCCTCGCATGATCGCGCGCGTGTAGCATGGACGAGCGCAGATGCTTCAACAATTGATGTTGTCGATCTGCAAGGCGTTGTGGTGATGCACATCAAGCCTGAGGTATCTACGAGAGCATGTGTCGTGAGCACCGGAAGTCTGCAAAGTGGACCCTACACGGTGGTTCTAACCCTTGCTAGCGGCAAGGTACATCGATCTCCACTTGTCGTTGCGCACTAAATGTAGCGTCTAGCCCAGCGTATAAACTGTGCCCATGCGCGGGATGATAATGCGCGCGTGCGGGAGTTGTTCGTGAAGTTCGAGAGCAAGACGTTCGCAGGCCTCGGTGTCCCCGTGTGTTATCACCACGGTTGACGGAGAAGTATCGACCGCCAACTCGATAAGATCTTCGCGCAGGGCATGTCCACTGAAGCGAAACCGTTCGATCTGACACGTCCGAGAGACATTCTTGGCGCCGAAGACGAACGGTTTCCTCATTTCCGAGTGCATTAGTGCATAACCTGGGGTTGTCGGGTCTTGATACCCTACAAAGGCAATTCCGTAATTGGACAACCCCATCCACTGCAGAGCAAGTTGATGGGACATCGTACCTGTGTTCATCATCCCCGAGGGAGCAAGAACTATTGAGGGATGTTTGAAGTAACCGCCTGTGTCGAGTTCGCTGCGGCGAAGGCGTTCCTGTGGGATGTCTGATACCTCGAATCCCGGACGTTTCATAGGGTCGCTGTAACAGTATTGGTCATAGATCTTATTGATCCGTACCCCCATGCCCCCTGTATAGATCGGCATGTGGGGAATACTCCCCCGCCTCATCAACCCATAGAGCAACGGGATCATTTCCTGCAGCTTGCCGAGTGCGAAACATGGTATCAACACCGAGCCGTTGTTCTGAGAAATTCCATTGATGTACTTGGCAAGGCGTTTGGCCTCGTCGGGAAACGTTGGCGTGGTCTCAACAGCCGCATTCGTACACTCGGTGATCAAAACGTCTACATGAGACCGTGGCAGTTTGGCTTTCGGGAGCACCACCTGATCGTCGAACTTTACGTCGGCAGTGTGCAGGATGCGAAATCCGTTGCATTCTATTCCAACGCTGGCTGAACCCAGAATATGACCAGACCAGTGGTAGGTCATTGTCACGTTCGATCTGCCGGAGTACCCTCTGAAGGTAAGGGCCTCATCATAAGGCAACGCCTCGAAGGCGTACCGCAATTGTTCGACAACCTCTTTGTCGAAGAACTCTAACCATTGAGCAGGAAACGTGCGTCCAATCTCCGTACGAAGCAGTTTGGCCCCGTTATGCATCACCACATGACTGATATCACGTGTTGCCGGGGTCATGATAGGCCGCAGATAGGGCAGACGACGCATCACATACGGCAGAGCACCAATATGGTCTGTATGAGCATGGGTTATGGCAAGTACATCGGCTGGGTAGTTTTCCAGTAAGTCTATGTTAGGAAAAGCATTTATGCTGCGGTCGCGCGGGTGCAATCCGGCATCGATCAAGATGCCTGTACCATCGAGCTCGAGATAGCAACAATTGGCTCCGATCTCTTCGGCGCCCCCTAGTATGATACAGTTTGCTTGCACGCACAAACCTAACACGCGCCGAACCTCCGTAGTTTTGCCCGGTTGTCCACACCTCAGGTTACATTGATGCATTCACCAGCACCATATACCCCAACAACGAAGGTTCGCGTTGTTACAGCTGCATCGTTGTTCGATGGACACGACGCAGCGATCAACGTGATGCGTCGCATTATCCAGGCCACAGGCTGCGAGGTCATTCACCTCGGACACAACAGATCTGTGCGCGAGGTTGTCGAGTGTGCGATCCAAGAGGACGCGCAGGCCATCGCCATGACATCCTACCAGGGCGGGCATGTGGAATACCTAACCTACATGCGACAGCTACTTGATGAGCGAGGCGCGCAGCACATCCGAATCTTCGCCGGTGGCGGTGGTACGATCCTGCCATCAGAGATCGACGAACTCCATGCAAATGGCATCACCCGTGTGTATTCACCGGATGATGGCAGGGCAATGGGGCTGCAGGGGATGATCAACGACCTCGTACAGAAGAGCGACTTCATCTCGCCGGTTGCAGAGCCGTCATCATTGGCGACACGTGTTCGCGAAAAAGACCCTATGGCTATTGCCCAGGCCATCTCCTGCGCTGAGCGTGGTGAACACGGCGCGATAACATTTGCCGATGATGCTCGCAGGTCTCCGGTTCTTGGCATCACAGGCACTGGAGGCGCAGGCAAGTCATCGCTTACCGATGAATTGGTTCGCCGCTTTCTTCTTGACCACCCAGACAAGACAATCGCGGTTGTTAGTGTTGATCCATCGAAGCGTAAGACGGGTGGCGCCCTCCTCGGAGACCGCATCCGTATGAACGCTGTCAGCGATCGCAGAGTTTACATGCGCTCCTTTGCAACACGCGAGGCAAACGTTGCCCTTAATCCGCACGTACGGGATGCGATCAAGATCCTTTCGTATGCGCAGTATGATCTGATCATCGTCGAGACAGCAGGTATTGGACAGAGCGACTCGCAGATCACAGAACTAGCTGATGTTGCCATGTATGTCATGACGCCTGAGTTTGGTGCCGCAACTCAGCTTGAGAAGATCGACATGATCGACTATGCAGATATCATTGCGTTGAACAAGTTCGATAAGCGTGGCGCATTGGATGCGCTACGCGATGTACGCAAACAATATCAACGCAGTCGACAGTTATTCTCGCGTTCGCTCGATGAGATGCCCGTCTACGGCACGATAGCGTCGCAGTTCAACGATCCCGGTGCGAACACGCTATATCGTGCAGTGAACGACCTGTTGGTGGAGAAGTGTTCGCTCTCATGGGAGTCATCCTATATGGTAACCGACGAAATGAGTGAGAAGATCTACATCATCCCACCAGACAGAACCCGCTACCTTGCAGAGATCGTCGAGAGTAATCGTCGCTACGATGCTTTCGTTGATGAACAATCAAACATCGCACGGTCGTTGTGGCAGGTTCGCGAAGCCATTGAGCAACTAAAGCAGTGAAAGCATTTTCAATCATACTTCTGCTGACTCTTGCAACAGCTCTTGTTGGCTGCGGCAGCAGTGATGCGGTTGCCCCTGATGCATCCAAAGCAACCATCCGATTTTATAACGGAAACACCGCCAGCGTTCGCGCAGAACTCAACAACAACGAACTTGTTGGTGTGCTGCTGGCCGGAGCGGTGAGCTCACGTGTCGATGTTGATCCAACAACAGACAGCGCGCTGTTTCGAGTGTTTGATGGTGCAACCAACGCGATTGTGGCTCAGCGAAGGGCTGCGATAGGCCCCCTGCCATACAGCCTTGTGCTATTTCCTGCTACCTCGGTGTTTGGTTGTGTTCGACGTCCAGAAGAATGCATTCTGCATGAAGATGCCTCACCACCTCCAGCTGGACGCGCCCGTATACGTGTGATCAATGCAACGACAGATGGCACGGAGTTTTCGTTGAAGATCGACGGTATGGAGGTACTGAAGAATCAAGAGCTTGGTATTTGTGCGATATCGAACGTCGTAGATATCGAGGCCGGCGACCACGAAGTAACTCTCGTGCGTACGACCAACGAACAATATGCTGCAGCATATCGGATGGTTACGCTAAAGGCTGGTGTTTCCTATACATTGATGCTTTCGGGCTCCCTCTCCTTTGAAGATCGTTATGCGTTTCGTGCCCGCTTGTTTGCCGATGTCGTTGGAACGTCAGACGACGTAGATCTGTACATCCCACCGGATGTTGGGAAGTACCAGATCGTGAATGCCGTTGCTGGTTTGAAGGCGTTTGAGGTCAAGCTCGACGGTGTCGTGCGTCCTGAAACAGCAAAGGTACCGTTTGCGGAAAGCACCGGATATGTTGATCTCGAGATCGGAACACACACCACGGGTGTATTCGTCAATGGTACACCGCTCATCCAAGAAACACGAACAACGACCACGTTGCGCTCGCGCAAAACATTGTTTGTTACCGGTTCGATGGTTCCACCGAATCTTGCTGGCATTGAAGTGGCAGATCTTGTTCAGCCCCTTTCATCAAACACCGCTACCGTGCGATTGATGAATCTCTCACCTGATGCCCCAGCGCTGGACTTCTACCGTGTCGCAAATGGGGTTGAAACCGTTATCGATGGTAGCGCGATGATGGAGTTCCGTCAGACAACGAAGACGGCAAATGGTGCAATGCAGTTCACAGAACTACCTGCCGGACGCGTGACGATTCTTGCCAAGAAAGCCAATACCTCTGTGGTGGTTCTACCTCCAACACAGGTGACACTTGTACCAGGAGAAATCTCAACGCTTTGGTTAGGGGGCTTGAGTGCCGCCGCACAACTTTACCATGTGAAACACAACTAGCAGACCAATGACAACAGAGCAGACACAGACAGAAGTAGCGATCGCCGCCTTGGAGCAGCGCGCAGCTGAGCTCGAAGCAAAACTTCACCACGAAGTTCGTTCGTTGCTCGCCTCGTGGGAAGCAAAAAAGGCCGCCTACCAGGGTGAGCACTATACCTACGTGGTTCGTGGTAAAGAGATCAAAGTCAAGAATCACACCGAATCTCTAGCACACACACGTGTTCCGAAGATCGCCCTACCAAAGTTCAAAGACTGGGGAGAGATCGTCCGCTGGTGTATGCAGGAGAATGTGCCGGGCGAGTTTCCCTACACGGCCGGTGTATATCCATTCAAGCGAACCAATGAAGATCCAACACGCATGTTTGCTGGCGAGGGTGGACCCGAGCGCACGAACAAGAGGTTTCACTACTTGTCGCTTGGCATGCCGGCAGCACGTTTGTCTACGGCCTTCGATAGCGTTACGCTCTATGGAGAAGATCCTGATTACCGCCCAGATATTTACGGCAAGATTGGTAACTCGGGCGTAAGCATTGCATCGCTCGATGATGCAAAGAAACTCTATTCCGGCTTCGATCTCTGCGCACCAACGACATCGGTATCGATGACGATCAATGGTCCAGCACCAATGCTCCTTGCATTCTTCATGAATGCCGCCATAGATCAGGAGTGCGAAAAAGTGATCCGTGAGCGCGGACTCGAACAAGAGGTTTCTGCTAAGATCGACGAGATCTATGCTGCGAAGGGGCTTACTCGTCCCGTGTATCGTCATGGCGATGGCTCTACAGACCTACCAGAGGGCAATACTGGCCTAGGCCTCAAGCTGCTTGGTGTAACGGGCGATCAAGTGCTCGATGCTGAGACCTACAACGCGTGTAAGCAACGTGCGCTGCAGAATGTTCGTGGAACCGTTCAGGCCGACATTCTCAAGGAAGACCAGGCGCAGAACACCTGCATCTTTTCGACAGAGTTTGCCCTCCGCATGATGGGCGATGTTCAGAAGTACTTCATCGATGAAAGGGTTCGGAACTTCTATTCGGTTTCGATCTCTGGCTATCATATCGCCGAGGCAGGTGCTAACCCGATCACACAGCTTGCATTCACGCTATCCAACGGATTTACCTACGTTGAGTATTACCTCTCCCGTGGAATGCACATCGATGACTTTGCACCGAACCTTTCGTTCTTCTTCTCAAATGGCGTAGACCCAGAATACAGCGTGATCGGGCGCGTAGCACGGAAGATCTGGGCCAAGGCCATGAAGCACAAGTACGGTGGCAATGAGCGTTCTCAGATGTTGAAGTATCACATCCAAACATCAGGACGTTCACTGCATGCTCAGGAGATCGACTTCAACGATATCCGTACGTCGCTGCAAGCTCTCTATGCCATCTACGATAATTGCAACTCGCTGCATACAAACGCGTATGATGAGGCGATCACAACACCAACAGAAGAGAGCGTACGTAGGGCGGTGGCCATCCAGCTCATCATCAATCGTGAGCTCGGACTTGCCAAGAATGAGAATCCAATCCAAGGCTCATTCATCATTGAAGAACTCACCGACCTTGTCGAAGAAGCAGTGTACATGGAGTTTCGACGCATCACAGATCGCGGTGGCGTGCTCGGTGCAATGGAGAACATGTACCAACGCAACAAGATCCAAGAAGAGTCGCTTTACTACGAGACACTCAAGCATACAGGTGAGTATCCAATCGTTGGCGTTAATACCTTCCTGAGCTCAAAGGGAAGTCCGACCGTGATCCCAGCAGAGGTCATCCGTTCCACAACGGATGAAAAGGAACAGCAGATCAACAATGTGCGCGCTGTGCAAACACGTAGTGGCGAGGCCACGACGCACGCTCTGAATACGTTGCGTCAGACGGCAATCCAGAATGGCAACATCTTCGAAGCGCTGATGGAAGCTGCTAAGGTGTGCTCGCTCGGACAGATGACGAATGCGCTGTATGAAGTAGGTGGACAGTATCGTCGGAACATGTAGGCAAGGGGCTTGTGGTAACACTCGAACACATACGCCAAGCGCACGAGCGCATACGTCCGTATGTGCATCAGACCCCTGTTCTGACGTCTCAGGCCATCAACAGCATGGTGGATGCTGACCTCCACTTCAAGTGTGAGAATCTTCAGAAAGTTGGTGCATTCAAAGCTCGTGGGGCGATGAACGCAGTTCTTCTTCTCGACGATGACATGGCGAACCGAGGTGTGGTTACCCATTCAAGCGGAAATCATGCCCAAGCGTTGGCCTATGCTGCTAGGCTTCGCAACATTCCCTGTACGATCGTGATGCCAAACAACGCTCCGGCTGTCAAGCAGGATGCCGTACGTGAGTATGGTGCCCAAGTCGTGTTGTGTGAGCCCACCCTTGCATCGCGCCTAGCAACCATGGAGCAGATCGTTGAGACAACAGGCGCACACCCCGTTCCTCCGTACAACGACGAGCGTGTGATCGCTGGACAAGGAACACTGGCCCTTGAGCTGCTTGCGCAAGTCCCAACCGTAGAGGTCGTCATGGCCCCTGTTGGCGGTGGTGGATTGATGAGCGGTATCGCAACAGCAGTGCGTGGTGTGCGACCAGATACACGCATCATTGGCGCCGAGCCAGAGATTGCAGCAGACGCATTGGAGTCAATGCAGACCGGCGTGCTCCAGCCCCCTGCCAATACCCTTACCATAGCAGACGGACTCCGTACGGGCTTGGGCGACATAACATTTGCACATCTTCGCGCTGCCGATGTGGAGATCCTGACGGCATCGGAAGAAGCGATTCGCGAGGCAACCTACCGCATAATGGAGCGACTCAAGGTGGTGATCGAACCCAGTGCCGCCGTAACGCTCGCCGTCCTGCTTGAACACCCCGGTATTGTGCGGGGTCGCACGGTTGCAGTTGTGTTATGCGGTGGAAACATCGATATACGTCGATTGGCTATCTAATTCGCCCTTCAACAGGCCGATTTTCCGTAGTTTTGACGTCCTTTGGACACGTACGGACACTTCATGCACTCGGGCTACGAAGCAATCATTGGATTAGAGGTACACGCGCAGCTTACAACTGCGTCGAAGGCCTTTTGTTCCTGCCCCACTGAATACGGCGCCCAACCCAACGTGAACGTCTGCCCCATCTGTTTGGGGCATCCTGGTACACTTCCGGTGTTGAACGAGAATCTCGTTCGATTTGCCGTGAAAATGGGCCTTGCAACAAATTGCAGCATACGTGAACGCTCTACGTTTTCGCGGAAGAACTACTATTACCCTGACCTTCCAAAGGGCTACCAGATCACCCAGTTTGCAGACCCGATCTGTTACAAGGGGCATGTGGAGATTGAGACAGACGACGGGGTAAAGAGAATCGGAATCACGCGCATTCACATGGAAGAGGATTCTGGGAAGAGCATCCACGACCTTGATATCGACACCCTCGTGGATCTCAACCGTGCCGGCGTTCCCTTGATTGAGATCGTGAGTGAGCCGGACATCCGAACACCTCAAGAAGCCTATCTCTACCTTCAGCAGATGCGCCAGATACTGGTATATCTGGGGATATGCGACGGAAATCTTGAAGAAGGTAGCATGCGCTGCGACGCTAACATTTCTGTGCGTCCAGTTGGTCAGACCGCCTTTGGAACAAAACGAGAAGTGAAGAACCTTAACTCGTTCCGCAACGTCGAGAAGGCAATCGAATACGAGATCAACTCCCAGATTTCCACCTTAGAGTCGGGCGGAAGTATCACACAGCAAACGCTGATGTGGGACGCTGGAAACGGTCAGACCAAGGTAATGCGGTCAAAGGAACAGGCCCACGACTACCGCTACTTCCCGGAGCCAGACTTGGGGCCTGTTGTGGTATCGCAAGACTGGATGGAAGAGCTTCGCAATGAACTTCCCGAGCTCGCGCTCGATAAGAAGCGTCGGTTCATCGCAGAGTACGGCCTACCCGCCTATGACGCCGCCATTCTGGTAGATGAAGCTTCTGTTGCATCATTCTACGAATCTGCTTGTACAGCCCTGAAGGCACCCTCCCAAGAGACTTGGAAGCTTGTAAGTAACTGGATTATGACAGAGTTACTGCGCATAAGGGGCGAGAAGAAGTGTGACATCAGTGAGGTTGGCATCTCCCCAGAGCAACTCGCATCATTAGTTGACGTGATTGCCGACGGAACGATCAGTAGTAAGACAGCAAAGGAGCTCTTTCCAGATATGCTCGGCAGCAATAAGCTTGCTGTCGAGTTCATCGAGGAACGGGGCTTGCGTCAGGTCTCTGATGTCTCAGTTCTGAAGGCCATGGTCGACGACGTGATTCGGGCTAATCCAGACAACCTCAAAAAGTACCGCGACGGCAAAACGAACCTCCTAGGGTTCTTTGTTGGACAGGTTCTGAAGGCATCGGGGGGGTCGGCAAATCCATCCATCGTGACCGAGCTAATGAAGGAATCACTCGATGCAGTCGAGCTATAATCAACGAATCAAGCGAGGTGCGTGATGCCGATCACACCTACTAAGACCATCTGGAAGAACGGAACCTTTATCCCGTTCGAGAAGGCTACGATACACGTGCTCTCGCACGTTGTGCATTACGGCTCATCGTGGTTTGAGGGTATACGTTGTTACGATACAGATCAAGGTCCAGCCATTTTTCGTCTGCATGAGCACATGCGCAGGCTGCATCACTCACTCAAGGTGTACCGGTCACAGCTTCCGTTCTCAGTTGATGAACTCTCCGAGGCGGCCGTAGACCTTGTAAAGCGCAACAAGCTAGGCCGTTGCTACATACGTCCGTTCGCCCTTCGCGGCTTTGGCGACATGGGAGTCTACGGACTTAGGTGTCCACTAGACGTATACATCGCCGCTTGGGAGTGGGGCGCTTACCTCGGTGACGATGCCGCTTCCAACGGTGTAGACGTCTGCGTCTCATCATGGGATCGCATAACGCCCAATGCCATGCCATCGCTTGCAAAGGCTGGCGGTAACTACATGAATTCACAGCTTGTGAAGATGGAGGCCGTTGAGAATGGATACGCCGAAGGCATCTGCCTAGACTCATACGGCAATGTGGCTGAGGGCTCCGGCGAGAACGTCTTTATTGTGATCGATAATGAACTCATCACGCCCCCTGCAGCAACCTCATTGTTGCCCGGCATCACGCGTGACACCGTGATTACTCTTGCGCAGGAGCTTGGCATCACGATTCGTGAACAAAACATCCCTCGTGCGATGTTGTACGTGGCTGATGAGATGTTTCTGACGGGAACTGCGAGTGAGATCGCCCCGGTTACGTCAGTTGATCGAATTGCAGTAGGTCGTGGAAAGGTCGGACCGATGACGCGTGCGCTGCAGCAGGCATTCCACAACATCACCGTTGCCGGTGAGGATCCATACGGGTGGCTAACCTTCATCAAGAAGAGCCGATAACAACGAAATAACAATCGACGAAATCAGGAGAACACCATGGCGAAGGCCAAGGCAAAAACACCACCAGCAAAGAAGTCCACACCAGCAAAAGCTCCGGCAAAGAATGCACCTGCGGCACCACCGGTAGAGCTCTTCAACCTCAAGGGTATCAAGCCCGAGGTTCTGCTTGAGTGGTACAAGACCCAACATCTTGGGCGCAGGCTTGACGAAAAGGCTGCCAACTACCTTAAGATGGCCAAGGGCTGGTCGTATCATGCCCCGTTTGCCGGACACGACGGTATTCAGCTGGCGCTAGGGAAGGTGTTCCGTCCGGGTAAGGACTTCCTCTTCCCCTACTACCGCGACATGCTCACATCGCTGGCCGCTGGTGTAACAGTTGAGGAGATCATTGCTAATGGTCTTTCGAAGGATGCCGATGTAGCCGGTGGTGGACGCCACATGAGCAACCACTTCGCCAAGATCTCGATCAATCTCCAGAACTCATCTTCCTGTACAGGAAATCACTCACAACAGGCTGTGGGTACGGCCCGTTCGATCAAGAAGTTCAAGGGTGATGAGGTGGTGTTCTGTTCAACAGGTGACAGCACAACATCCGAAGGATACTACTACGAATCCGTCAATGGCGCAGACCGTGAGAAGCTTCCTGTTGTTTTTGTGATTCAAAACAACAAGTACGGCATCTCCGTACCACTTCATGAGCAGACAGCCAACCCCGTGGTTGCAGAGAACTTTAGCGGCTTTACAAACCTGAAGATCTTCTACTGCGACGGCCGTGATCCGGTTGACTCATACAAGACCATGGTCGCTGCCCGCGACTATGCCGCCAGCGGCAAGGGGCCAGCAATGGTCCACGCAGATTGCGATCGCATCGGATCGCACTCTAACTCGGACAACCACGAGCTGTATCGCACGAAAGAAGACATCGACGCGATGAAGCAGCGCGACCCGCTTCCGCGGATGCGTGCATCGCTGATCGCTGCCGGTATAGCAACAGACGCCGAGTTAACGGCCATGGAAGAAGCAAACAAGCAGGCCATTTTTGCTGCTGCAGATGCTGTAGAGCCCCTTCCAGATCCAGATCCAGCGTCGTACGTTGAATATCTGCTCCCTGAGGCAGTCGTTGGCTACAACGATGATTCGGAAGCTCGCGTAACACCGGCTCCAGACGCACCGATCGTGACGTTCCGCGAAGGAATTGTTAATGCCATGCACGAGGAGTTCCGTCGTAACCCGAGCACATTTCTGTTTGGACAAGACGTTGCCTCGCACAAGAAGCAGGGCATTTTTAACGTTTGTAAAGGCATGCTTGACGAGTTCGGTAACGAACGCGTGTTCAATGCACCGATTGCTGAGGACTTCATCGTTGGTACGGCCAATGGTATGACGCGCTACCGTGATGATATCCGCGTGGTTGTCGAAGGAGCGGAGTTTGCCGACTACTTCTGGCCGGCCATGGAGCAGCTCATCGAGTGTACGCATGATTACTGGCGTACGCGTGGACAGTTTTCACCGGCCGTTGTAATCCGTCTTGCGTCGGGTGGATACATCCAGGGTGGATTGTACCATTCGCAGAACTTGGAAGGTACATTCACAACCCTACCAGGCCTCCGTGTGGTTTGTCCGGCATTTGCCGATGACGCAGTTGGCCTAATGCGCAACGCTATTCGGTCGCGCGGCACCACAATGTATCTCGAACCAAAATTCCTCTACAACTACCGTCCAACATCTGCCCCTATGCCGGCAGAAGACTTCATTATCCCGTTTGGCAAGGCAAAGATTCGCAGGGCTGGTAGCAGTCTTACCATCGTAAGCTATGGCACAGCCGTGCATTGGAGTCTGCAAGCTGCTGAACAACTTTCAGCAGAAGGAATTGACGTAGAAGTGATCGACTTGCGTTCGCTCGCCCCTTGGGACAAAGACATGGTCTTTGAAAGCGTCAAGCGAACCGGACGTTGTGTTGTGGCCCATGAAGACAAAAAGACTGGCGGTTTTGGTGGTGAGATTGCTTCTTCGATCAGCGAGGAACTCTTCCGCTATCTTGACGCACCTGTGGCCCGCATCGGATCCAAGGACACGCCTGTTGGCTTTGCGAAGAGCCTTGAACAAGCGATCCTTCTCAATGTGAATGATATTGTTTCGGCGGTTCGTACGACGATGTCGTTCTAAGTATGTGAATAACACATACGTTTAGGGTGTGGATATCGTCTGTAACCCTAATTATTGAGAAAAGGTTACCACATATTTCGGTGTTCATATTTCCCTTTGGTGGGAATTCACCGATAACCTATATTTGCGAGTCTATCTCACTCCGCGGAGTGCGTACCGACGTGTGTACGCATGTTTGCGAGGAATGGACAGCATTGCTTTTTGGTCGTGGAACAGATCCAAGGCCAGTACAGAATTTGAGGAGTGCATGAGCACACAAGACATAGACAACATCACTGAAGAGCCAGTATCTGCGGGGCCTGACGCCACAGATGCAGCGGCTGACTTCTTTTCAAGACAGTGGAAAGTTATCGCTGGAGTACTCGGTGTTGTAGTTGTCGTTGTTGCTGGATACTTCTACATGGAGTACCAAAACAGCGAGTTGAACATCGAGGGCCTTACACACCTCTCACGTGTGAGGCTTGCCTATGACATGGGCCAATACGACATGGCGCTCACTGGACAAGGTTTGCCACCTATGGATGGTCAGCCTGTGAAGGGGCTTGTTGCAATCAGCGATGAGTACTCTGGAACAGCAGCTGGCGAGATGGCGGCGTTAATGGCAGGCAATGCCTACATCAACCTTGGCAAAGCTTCAGAGGCTACCACACAGTTTGAAAAGGCCTCATCTTCAGATGCTGGTGTTGTTCAAGTTGGTGCCTTGCAAGGACTTGCGGCGGCGCTCGAACTTGGTAAGAACTTCTCTGAAGCTGCTTCCAAGTACGAAGAAGCTGCGAAAAAGGCAGAGGACACAGGTCTGGAAGAGCAGTGCTACCTCAGCGCGGCAGCGTGTTACGAGGAAGCCAACAACAAGGATAAGGCGTCAGAATTGTACCGATTGATCGTGAAGAAGTTCGAAATGTCAGAGGTTGCGGCATCCGCAAAATCGGGTCTGGCGCGTCTTGGCACGGCAATTGATTAGCAAAATCGGGCGGTTTCGCCATTTTTCTGTTTAGAGTAAATGAAAAGCGTGAAAAAATTAAAGTATAAGGTTTTTACAACTGGAGGTTGTATGCAACGTTGGTTTCGTCTGAGCAGCTTGCTGCTTGTGCTAACCGCGGCATTTAACGTAGCCCAAGCGGCGTACGTTGAAGTCCGTGGTAGTCTTCCTCCGGGTGCGGTTCGCGTATTCGTACGTGATACCGTATATCGTATTAGTGGCACGTACACCGTTGGTGGTACGCTTCTGATCGAGCCCGGAACAACAGTTGAGTTTATGCCAAACGGTCGTTTGGTTGACTCAACAGGTGGTCGAATCATTGCTGATGGTCGTGCGTCTGCGACGTACAATCCAACAGCGGTGAATCCACTGGTTCCGCCGTACACTGGTTATGACGACTTGTCATACTTCGGTGCTGCGGGAGTCGTCTCTTCGACGATCTCAACAGAACCTACGATTCACCCATCGAAGTATTCGACGATCTTTAACGTCGATCTTGGCACGAATGTCAACCTCCAAGGTTTGACACCTGCCCAGGCAATCATGTACAAGGCATCACGCCTTGAACTCGGATCGGTCATTTCGGCCATCCGTTTGAACCCATGGTTCCGCCCGACAGGTGCTGCTATCAACGTTACACCTGCTCGAATCACATTCAAGGCAGGTGACGTTAACACGTTCTCACGCGAGTGGGGCCACATCGTGGTTCTGCCGGGTGCACGTGCAGCGTTCTTCCGTGATGTTGACTTTGTCAACTTCCGCAAGGACACAACAGTAGATAACCGTCCTGTTTACCTTGCGAACAGCAATGGTCAAGCCTTCACGGCAGCGCAAGCAGAAACAGCGAACAATACGCTGCTTGATGCAACAAACGGTGGTGGTGGTGCAATCACAACATTCTCGTCACGTACGTGGATTGTTGGATGTAACTTCCGCAACAACATGTCGCGTTATCGTGGTGGTGCTATCCAGATTCTACAAGCGCCATCTGACATCTATGCTGGAACAGCTCTTCAATTGTACCCGACAGTATCGGCTGCTACAATCAACGCTCTTCCAACATACCCAGCAACGGTCAACCCATTCATGACCGATCCGGTAACGGGTGCTCCAATCGCTTCAGGTCTTAGGATCACAGACTATGTATATGATGCTAACCCAGAGACAATGACAGATGCAGATCGTCAATCACTTGACGATGCTCGTCTTGCTCTTTACCTTGGTCGTATCCGTCAGTCACGATTCACCGGCAATCATGTATTGCTTGCAAATGTTGATACGGTCCGCGTAGGCGGTATCCGTGTTGTTACAGATGTAGCTGATCGTCCAGCTACGGTATTCGCGAACACGAATCGTTCACAGAAGAACGAAGCGTTCGGTGGAGCTATCTACGTTTCGGGTCGTACACCAATGATCGTCGGTATCGGTGTCAACGATTTCCAAGGCAAGGATACGATGGAGTTCAACAGCAACTATGTTGAAAACCGTCAACCAGCTACACCAAACGGTAATGCGGTATCGCAAGGTGCACGCGGTGGTGCCGTTTATGTTGGCAACCAGACAAGCGTAATCTTCGCAGGTCGCTACACAACAAACAAGACAGAGACACCATTTATCACAACACTCGCTTCGTCAGGTGCCGCTTCTGTTGGCAACTTCTCGAAGGGTGGAGCTATCTATGCATCAACGGGTGCATGGCAGATCCAAGTTCGTGGTAATCTTGACAATAACCCACCTACACACTTCCTTGGTAATAGCTCAGGACGTGGTGGTGCTATCTTCGTTGAGAACGGTACAAACGACAACGCTGTATCACCTTGGATCGGTGGTTCAGACGGAATCATTACTGTCCGCAACTATGGTTTCAACATCAAGTTCCGCGACAACCGCGCAACAGTAGATGGTGGTGCTATCTACACAGCACGTAACATGTACATGTATGGTGCTGGTGGTTCATCGGGTCCACTTTGGATCTATGGCACGAACTATGGTGTAGAGTTCCAAAACAACACAGCCAACTTCTCGGGTGGTGCTATCAGCGTTCAGATTCCACAGAATCTTCCGATCGCTCGTCGCACACTCCGCTTTGTTCGTGGTCACTTCCTCAATAACCGTGTTGGCCAAGTAGCTGCAAGCCTTACTGGCGAAGTCCGCGGTGGTGGTGCTCTTTATACGATCAATGCAGACCTTAACGTAGTTAAGGGTGTTGAATTCCGTGCTAACAAGGTATGGAACGGTAATGGTGGTGCTATCGCTGTTGTCACACCAGATACGCTTACACGTAAGCGCTTTATGGTTACAGACATGGACGATATCAACTTTGATGGTAACGGTGTAGCTACGGGTTACAACCCACGTAACGACATCTTCACGTTCCAAACAGCTTCACCTCGTCCAGACGAGCGCATGCTTACACGTTTCTATGAAAACGAAGCATACGCAAACGCAGATCGTCAAGGTTCAGGCGCTACACAGCGTGGCGACATCAAGATCACACACCCAGGAACAACACTCCGTGAAAACGGTACAGGTCTTGGTGGTGCTCTTTACATCCTCGATAGCATCCGCGTTCGTGTTGACACGTTCTCATTTGATCGTGTACGTATGCAGAACAACGTTGCTTTCAGCGGCGCTGGTATGTACTCAGACAATTATGATCTCAAGCTTGCTATGGCTCGTTGCTTGATTACAGGCAACAAGGCAACATCGACTATCGGTCGTACGCAAGATGTAGTAGATGGTCCATTGGTTGGCTCAGCAAATCCTGCTTCAAGCGACCTTGCTGGTGCAGTATTGTTTGGTGAAGTTACTGGTCCTCTTCCATGGAAGACATACAGCAACGCATCAAACTCGATCTACGATAACGATGCTCGCTATATCGTACGCCTTCCAGATGCACAAGACACCAAGGGTGTTCTAGCAGGAACAACTGGTATCGGTTTTGGTGGTGTCGATACTCTCCGTGGCAACTATTGGGGTCGCACCGAAGCGAACGTTAACACGATCCTTCCAAGCACACCTAACACATCTTCATTTGGTCGTGTTCAGGAAACATTCTTCATCGCTGGCAACGGTAAGACGCACATGCGTTTTGTTCGCCAGGGTGGTACAAACCCTACAGAACAAGGACCATTCGAATCAGACTGGCGTTATAACTATACTCCAGTTCCGATCGGTGTAGTTCCAGACACGCTCCTTCTTGCTGGTCGTATCTATGACATCTTCGATAAGGGTACAGACATCAAGACAGCTGATTATTCAAGCCGTCGCATGTCTCCTATTGAAGACTTCGCAGTAGGTATCCCTCCAACACTCAAGCTTTACAACGATCCTACGCAGCCATCATACGAGAAGTATGTGAAGCGCATGACTCGTAACCCGTTCGATGCTGACGTACATGCAGATATCGCAGCGGTTCAAACAGAGTTTGTTGGAAACCACCCTATTGGTTACCCAGTATTCCTTGAAGCACGTGTTGATTACAGTGGTACTGCCGAAGTAAGCAACAACGATGCACGCGCATTTAACGAGACAGTATTCTTCGTTGTTAACGAGCGCACAGGTGACTTCATCCGCGTTAACATGCAGCAGAAGACGTTGACAGACTCGATCTTCCGTTCACGTGTTGAACTCGTTCCAGATTCATCTAATGGCGGTGATCCTAACATCCGTCGTGCATATGAAGGTCTCGCAACGTATGGTACAGGCGCGACACTGTTGTCGTTCCTTGCTGACAATGCTATTGCAGAAGATTCATCAGCTCTTCAAGGTCGTCGTTGGGAAGGCTCAACACAACTTGGCGAACTTGGTGGTGCAAACTTCCGCCTCGGTAATCGTCCAGCGCTTCCTGTATCAAATAACGGCAGCGAAACATATTATGGCGGTGAGCGTTATCGCGCACTTCCTGTCCGTGATGGTGACCAAGTCACGATCGTTTCTCGTACGATTCTCTGGAAAGATGGCGTAGTTGAAGCTATCAAGGGTGCATTGAGTTTCACAGTTGGCAACAACACGAACCCACCTGTGTTTACTGGTTCAGCAGATACGCTTCCAACCTCGCCGCTTCTCCACCCAGAATACCGTAACCGTGTATTTGTTACAGAGAACCGTCTCTACACGCCTATCACTGCAGCTCAGTCACCACGTGGTGGCGGTCAGCCAAGCTGGTTCAACGAGCCACCTAGCTATCCATCAGACATCAACAACCAGCCAATCCCTGGTCGTGATCTCTTCGAGCGTGATTCGATCTTCTCGATCACAGCAGTAGATATCAACAAGTTCTATGATCCACGCGTAGTGCGTAATGCTGGCGACAATGCTCAGCTGTCATATTTCTGGGATATCAAGACTGGTAACAGTGGTCTTCGCTACTGGTTGCGTGATACGCTGATCCGCGCGAATGCTACGAACAACAACCCAAGCTGGGGTGCAGTCGGCTATCGTATGTTCCGTGGTCGTCCAATCAATCCATACATCGTTCCAGGTGGTGAATTGGTTGAAGTGGTTGCCAAGAACTTCCCACCATCAGTTGAACTTGTTGACTCGCTTCGTAAGTCAAACTGGACAGACGCAGACATCAGCCGCTGGATCTACACGTATCCATCGTACTTCCACGCACAGGAATACGACAACGATGCTATCCCAGCAGGTCAGCGCAATCCATCTAACACGAATGCTCGCTTCTTGCAGCAGGACACAGTTAACTTCGGTTGGTTGGATTCAGTATCATATCAGTTCCGTATCCATGTTGTAGACTCGATGCCACGCTTCATCTGGCGTCACAATGCAACGGGTGCAGCAGCTGTAACGTATCAAAACATGCTTCGTGGTGATGTAACGATTGTTCTCGATCCAACAACAACTGATCCAGATGCATACGATGCAACTACAGGTACATACCGTGATACACTGCGTTACACAACGACAACATCACGTGTAGGCCGCCGTTTCGTCGATACGCGTACTAACCCGAATAACATTCTTAATGAAGAGTACAACAACCCTAACACGAACTACAACGATTCGTTGAACATTCACTGGGTTGCAAATCTTGCTGGTCTTCCAGGTCAAGACTCCCTTCGTTTCCGTGCTGACATCAATACAGACGATGAATTTGAAGATGCAGCAGCAGCTGATGCTAACCGCGCAGTTGTTAAGAAGTTCGGTGCATGGGACTTCCGCTATGGTAAGACAGCCTACGGTTTCGTTTCTACAGCCGTACGTGAAAACCCATCTGAGACTGTACTTGATAACATCGTACAAGCTCGTCCGAGCTGGATGGCTACACGTTACATGCGTCAGTACGAGAACCCAGGTCAACAGAGTTTGTTTGGTGCTGACTTCACAACGAAGGGTCAGATCGACATTCGTATCGATCGTGCAAATGCACTCGAGCTCCTCAAGCCAGTTAATGACTTCGATCCAGGTAACCCAATCAATGGTGATCTGAACGTCGATACAGTCATGACGGTTATCGTAAACGATGGTCACGGTGGCGTGAATACACTCACCCGTCGTCTCTTCGTTAACGTTCAGCCACGTCTGCTTGAAGCCAACCTCGAAGATGCAATCGAAGACACAGACTATAATGTACAGTTGACGGATTCAGCACGTCGCATCAAGGTTTACGATCCTAACTTCGGTCAGGTTCAAAACTTCGAACTCATCTATGTAGATGAGCAGCGTGACAGTATCGCAGTTGACCCATACTTTACAGAAGCTGGTCAGATTGTATTTGATGCATCACGCAAGACAACTCCAGCATGGTTGAAGATCAATCCAACAAGCGGTCTGCTTTACGGTAAGCCAACAGTTACAGATCTTCCATACTCAGACACAACAGTAAACGTGACGGTTCTGGTTACTGATGCAGGTGGTCTTCGTGACATCCGCACATATACACTGAACGTTCGTGCAGTGAATCACAAGCCAAACCTACTCCAGTCACCAATTATTCGTTGTGTTGAAGCTGGCAAGGAATACACAGATAAGATCCGTGTGACAGACATTGATCTCAAGCGTAAGCAAGCAGGTAACGAAGAGCTGACATTCACAGTTCTTGAGCCAGCAGGTTCATGGACATTTGCACCAGCTAAGCTTTCTAGCCCAATTGCTGATACTCAAGAGGTTACTGTAAGTACATCAAACCTCCAGGGAACTATCGAAAACGGCCGCATCAAGGTCCGTATCGAAGTAACAGATCGTCAAGGTGAAAAGGATACTCTCACGTATTCAGTAGCGGTATCAGCACAAACACGTTTCTCAGCGGACATCCGCATCGAGAACGCAATCGGTGGATGGCAGACGCTCACATTCGGTGTCAGCGGAACAGAGATTGCGACACGCGGTGACGAAGCAGCTACTTTCGGTCGTCTTGATAGCAACTACTGCGAATATGAATTGCCTCCAGTACCATTCATCGATGTATTCGATGCCCGCTGGACAATCCCAACACGCAATGGTATCATCCGTAACATCCATCCATATTCAAACACAGCCGGTGAGTCGATCTTCCAAGGTCGCTTCCAAGCTGGTGGTGAAAATGGCGTAAGCTCATCGTACTACCCAGTCAAGCTTTCATGGTGCCGTACTCAGATCCCAGCACGTGATGCATCGAACCCAGGTTCATATTACATCCGTGATGACCAGTCAAATGGTGGTCTCTTTGCCTTCGACATGAAGACAGGCCAAGGCCGTTCGATCTCTTCTGTACAACACCGTGTCTCAGCTGCTGGCGATTGCGATACACTCGTTATCACGTCAACCGCAATCGAAGGTTTCATCATTGTGTACGACTTCACAACAGATGTCGAAAACGGTGAAGAAGCTCCATCATCGCTTGCTATCACAGCAACAGCACCAAATCCATTCACGACATCAACAAATATCAGCTTCGCTGTTCCGACACCGTCGATGGTAGCAGTTGAGATCTACGATGCAATTGGAAATCGCGTTGCTACTCTGACAAATGATGTGTACAACGCCGGTATTCATTCAGTAGAATGGAATGGCGCTGCAAACGGTGTTGCACTTCCGAACGGTATCTACACGGTTCGTGTATCGGACGGAACAAACTCGACTTCACAGCAGGTCGTACTCGTACGCTAAACGCTTATCTACAGGGCCGGTTTTCGGACCGGCCCTTGTTTGAAACCGATTAAAAAAACACTGAAACTTTTGGAGTATTTATGAAGAAACAGGTATTGATTGCCTCGGCGATTGTACTCTGTTCATTCGCGATCGGTGCAGTAGAGGGCGTGGCACAGCAGATCTTTAATCAGTTCCGCCAGCCAAAGCTCGTAGTCGGTCTCCCATATAGGGATATCGATGCCTGCCCTACGTCGAGCCTGAACAAGACAGTTATAGCTCCGTCGCAATTCACATTGCCGCCAACATTCGTGAATGATTTGGATGATGGTTATTCGTACATCCAGTTCCCGAATGGAATCACCTATAACTACAACGGCCGCGTTTATAGCGGTGTGTATGTAAGTATCAACGGTTTCTTGACATTTGATAACACTAAGCTGGTTCCTGCAAAGCAGTCAATCGGTTTGTTTATCAACTCGTCTTCATATCCTGATAACGTTGTTTCTCCATATTGGGGAGATCACCGTTACCGTACAGCGACAGACATCGCACAGGGCTTCATGCCGTCGCAGATCTCTTGGGTTATTGATGTAGATCGTGATGAAAATTGCGATACAATCAAGCCTGTTCGTCGCTGCGTTATCGTTCAGTGGAAGAACCTTAACATCAATGATGCTAGCATCAATTCCAGCGTTGGCAACTTCCAAGCACGCCTGTATCTGGGTGGCGCAGAGAAGAACAACCAAGGTGAAGTTGAATTTGCTTATGGTCAAGTTGGTGGAAATCCTTATACCAACAACACAACCGTCGTAACGCGCGGTGCAACAGTTGGTATCAAGGGTGACGGTGGCTTCCCTGGATTTTTGTCAGACTTCTGGAATGGTTTGATCTGGCAACCAAATGCTGGTTCAAACAGTCGTACGGACTCTACATCGGTTTGGCAGCCATCAGGTGGCCGCTCAGATGCCCGCATTCGCTTTGAGTCGATTGTTTATCTGACGTTTAGCGACTGGGGTTACGGTGATGCCGATACTTCTGGTGCAGCAGCAGAGCGTCATGCAGATCTTCCTCAGAATCGTCGTGTAACAGTAAACGATGCGCGCACAATCATGCGTTCAATCGTTACACGCGTGCCACTTGATTCAGTATGGAAGCGTCAAGCATACCTTGCAGATGTTAACCACAGTGGTCGTTACTACTACACGAAGCTCAAGAGAGATTTCTCTGGAGACTCAACTGTTGGAAATCAGATCATCATTTGGCGTCGTACAATCGACGTAGAACAATTCTTCCCAGGTCAGGGCGTTGGCCCGAACACTGGTAAGCAAGTTGTCCGCGTCATGTTTGAAGGCGATGGTCTCTATGGTGTTGACGGTAAGGCACCAGATGTTAGCAATCTCAACCAGATTTACTATGAGTGCAATGAATATGACGCAGGTCTCATCATGCGTTATATCTCAGGTCGTCTGCCATACCTCCCATGGATCTATGACAACGATACACTCGGACCAGATTTTGGTAAGGTTGTTGAAGTACGTGAAGCTTCTAACGTAAAGTTTGGCTCACCGTCATCTATCGGTAACGGTCTCGTTCGTGTACCAGTATACCTTAACGGCTTCCACAAGGGTGCAATTGGTGTGAGCTTCAGCACAGACGCGGAAGTGGTAGATGTTGTAAAGGCAAGCAATAGCGTTCTTGTTGATGCTTCCAAGGATGTTGTAGCTATCGCAGGTAATGGCGTTTTTGAAGCTGGTCAACCAGTTGCGTTTGTTACCATGAAGGAATCAGCTATCGTAAAGATCTCTGACGTCCGTTTCAACGATGCAATTGCTCCTGGGCACACGATCAACATGATCGAATCCGACAATGCTTCAATCGCTGTTTATCCTAATCCAGTATCATCGTCAATGAACCTTGCGTTCAATGTTGTAGAAGCTGGTACGGTTAACGTTTCCGTCTTTGATGCATTTGGCAAGCTTGTTGCTAACGTCGCTACAGAAAACGTAACTCCAGGTACATTCAGTGCTAATTGGGACGGAACAGATGTTAACGGCAATGCCGTAGCAGCTGGATCGTATCTTGTACGTATCGAAGGTGCCGGATTGAGCGCTTCGCAGATGTTCACGGTTGTCCGTTAACAACTGCCGCTAAGAATGAAATATTTGTTGTTAGTTGTGCTGGCCGTCTCTACGGCGGCCAGCACTCTGGCAGCAGCAGACACACTCTACATTCGGTCTTATCAAATAGTAGATGTGTGTTCGAATGATCGGCGTTGGCTGCTAGCCGTAGACCTTGGTAGAGTGCTTCCAAGCGACAGCCTAGTGTCCTTTGACATTACAATAGGATATGATCGAACAAAGCTTCGGCCAACCGACGTTTTAAAAGAAGGGACGTTATCGGCAGGAATGTCCTACGCTCCTTTCCTCAACACAGTTGTGCCAAACGAGATGCGTATCGCAGGTGGTAACATCATCAAGACTGTTAGTGGAACGGAACCGTTAGTAGCTGTTACAGGCGACTTTCTTGGCGACTGCAACGATGTTGACACATTGGGTTATCCTTGGCCAGCTACGTTTAACTCGGAATTCAAGAAAAGGCTGACCGTTATACGCCGAGATAGTGTAATAGCAACAGCGAAAGCGAAGCAGAATCCAGAGTCTGGTATGTATGCTTTGGAACGTATCGTAACAGTCGGCCCAGACGAAAACACCTTCGAACTAAAGGTGAAGGGGGCTAAACTGAAATCCGATAGTTCACTACACCGCTTTACATTTACAAGCTCAAAGGCGACTATGGATGTGGTTCAAGTTGGCGGGGTGAAGGGTATCACAGATGTTGATACGACTACATCAGACGAGGACATTGTTGTTACAGGTCGAGTTGTAGATGCCAGCCCAGAGTTTCTGGTAAGGTATAGAGTACAGAAAGACAATAGGCCCGATTCTGTTACAATCACGTTGCGTACAGAGAATCTTTCTGAGTGTAATTGTTCGAATCCGGCATTGCGCGACACAGTCGATATCAAGATCAGTCCTACTGTAAGTGTACCATCTTTTGATGAACACGTTGAAATTGTACAAATACACAACGATGTAGTTACTATTCAATGTGACCATGAAGAGATGAAAACGATACAGATCTTTTCAACGTACGGGCAGCTTGTACAAGCAACTGTTCTCTCTGCGGGAGATAAATCTGTATCAACATCGAATCTGGCCAACGGTAGTTTTTTTGTAAGAACCACCTGCGGCAAACGACAACACGTTAACATGATTTTGAAATGAACAAACATCTGATCAACTCATCTGAGGAGTGTATTATGAATCGTCGTTATGCTCTATGGGGCGGCGGTACCGCAATTGGTGCCGTACTCCTCCTTGCAGCATTAATCGGCATCGGTTCGACTGTGCTCATGGCACAGACGAACAAGCCTGAGCTGCCAACGCTCTCGTTAACTGGAGACGGAGCAAGTTGGAAAAGGGAAGTTTATCCTGATGGTCGTATCTGGTCATCAAGCCGCGGTCCCAATGGCGACCGTATGCTCCTCGTTCCAGTCTTCATCAAGAACTGCTGGCGCACAACGTCGCAGTACGAAGCTTTCCCTATTTACAGCTTCAAGTTCAAGGTACAGTACGATAGTTCTGCACTTGAATATGTTGGTGTAGAGAAGAATGGCCCACTTCGTGGACCACAATTGACACCGGTATCGTGCTTGGCGAAGGATTTTGAATTCACATCGCACGTAGCACGCGACGTTACTTTCCAGAGCGTTATCAATGCTCCAACGCAAAACCGTCTGCGTGGTAAGCGCGTTCTCGTTACTGGTACGTCTTCAAAGGCACTTCCACAAACGGGTGATGTCACGCAGCCATGTGATCAGCGTCCATACGTAGAGCTTGTGTATTTGCGTTTCAAGGTTGTAGCTAACCCAGCTATCGATCCGGTAAGCTCACGTACACCTGTTATCCTCACGAACGACACGTTGTTCTACAACGACTTCCAAGTTGGTAAGGAAATTGTATTCCCTGGTGATGTTGCTCCAGGTGAATTTGCAGGTCTTGGTGGTGTAGACAACTACTTCCTCGACAACAACGGTCTCGAGCAGATCCGTGATCCACTTCGTCCATCAAAGCCAGGTATGATCTGGGTTGAAATCACGGATGCTACTCCACGTTTGTCATTCACAAACGTTGCTAACCCAGCTTTCCGTCTTGTTGACTCAGTAGATCAATCGAATGGTTCACAGTGGTACGTTGTAGATCCTATCACGGTTGATTACCAAACACCATACGAAGATCAAGTAAACGGTATCGGTACACGTGACGTTGACGTTATCAATGCTAACGCCGGTACTCGCGCTTACGAGATCATGGTTCAATCTGATTCAAAGTGGCTCAAGTTCAAGTCGTTTCTCAAGGGTGGCGGCGGACAAACAGAATTGAATCCATTCCCGAATCCAGTACGTGAAGGTTATATCCAGTTTATGGATAAGGCCATCTTGGGCGCTATCGGCGATCCTCTTGGCAATCCTACGACTGGTCAGCGTGACTTGAACCTCCGCATCATTTGCGATCCAAACGAGCTTCCTAACGGTGATGAGCAAGAAGTTTGTGGTACGTATGTTGGTTACCTGACATTCAAGTCAGCTTCCCTCGAAGTACCTAACGTTCGCCTCAAGGTTACGTTCATCTACTTCCGTTCACCATATGAGCCAAACGTATTTGACGAGAACGACAACTGGAAGCGCAGCCAAGAGTTCCTTGGTCGTGGTATCACACTTCAGGTTCGTAACTCTAACGTTCCAAACGATATCACATACATGGTCTTCGGTGTAGGTAACCGCGCTACAGACGCATGTGATACACTGTTTGGTGAAACAATCTATCCAAACGCACTGACTTCATTTGGTGCTCGTTGGTATCCAAAGAACGCTGATGGCTCATTCATCTACCAGAACGGTCTTGGAGACCTGTGGGCAGCTACAGCGCAACGTCCAAAGTCATCTTCACGTGATATTCGTTCTATCTACAGCGACACGACACTGGCTTACACATGCCGTTTCGACGCAGGTGGCGACATCAACTATCCAATCGTAGTTGCATGGGATACAGATGAGTTCTCACCAGGTTCAGAGCTCTTCATCCGCGACACACTGAACGGTTCACGCTTTAACATCAACATGCGTGCCGGTACAGTTCTCGGTGGTACACGTCAGTCATACACAATTCGTGATGCCGACATCAAGGCGTTCGTTATTGAGTACACACTTCCAAAGGTTGCTCGCTTCCCAGTTATCAACAAGGGATGGAACCTCCTTTCAGTACCTGTAAACCCGTCGTCAAGCTACTGGCGTGATGTGTTCAAGAATGCCTTGAACATCCCTATTCGCTTTGCCCAGAACCTTTATCAGAACAACGAAACAAACCTCGCTCCAGGCGTTGGCTACTTCGTGAAGTACTCTGACGATGTAGATAAGACGATCGCTGGTTCACGCATCCGCGCGATCAACGAAGGCAGCTTCCCTACACGTCTCTATGATGGTTGGAACACAATTGGCTCACTTTCATTCCCAACTTCAACACAGAATGTTAGCGTTACTGTCTTCGGTAACTCAGGCACATTCCCAGAGATCGTTGGCGACATCTATGGTTATGTAACTAACCGTGGTTATCAGGCAGTTACAGAGATCGAACCAGGTCTCGGATACTGGATGAAGGTTAAGGGTCAAGCTTACCTCAACATCGCTTCTGGTAAGGGTAGCATCAACAGCGCAGTTGTTCGTGAAAACGTTGAATCAAACGCAACACGTGTAACTGTAAGCGATGCAGAAAACAATGTTGGTACAGTATTCGTAGCAGCAAAGGGGCTTGTTGACAACAAGATGATGTTCGAATTGCCACCAACGCCTCCAAACAATCTCTTCGACGTACGTTTCACAAGCCAAACGAGCGTAGAAGATGAAGCTAACCCAACGATCCAGATCCAGGGTGTAACGTTCCCAGTAACGGTTGCGATCAACAATCCTAACCAGAATTACACGATCGTTAACCCAATCTCGGGTGCTGTTCTCGGCACTGCTATCGCTGGCCGCGTGAACTCTGTAACAATCTCAGATGCACGTACACCGTACATCCGTCTGATGGGTCAGGAAGCAAATGTTGAAACACTCAGCGTAGTTGCTACACCAAACCCAGTTTCAGCAAACGGTGTTGTCAATGTTACAGTACCAGCTAACGGTCAAGTAACAGTCGGTCTCTATGATGCAGTTGGTACACTGGTATCAACTCTCATGGATGAAGTAAAGACATCAGGTGTTTACGGTGTTGATCTCAATGCTGCAAACCTCGCACAAGGTCGTTACATCATCAAGGCCACAGTTAATGGCGTTACAGCAACAACTGCAGTAACAGTCGTCCGCTAAGCCTTATCGTCGAAAACAAAGAAGGGCAGCAGATTTCTGCTGCCCTTTTTTATTCATAGAAGGATTGATTGCTATGAAACATGTTCTCACCCTGCTCCTGATGTGTTCATTTGTTGCGAGAGCACAACAGGTGGAGATACCGATTGCTATTGCGAATACGGTGAATGATCAGACAAAGACAGCCGTTCTGACGGTTGCGGCACATCCCAAGGGAACGAACGAACTTGATACTGCTTTAGGAGAGCGTGAGATTCCTACTCTTCCTCCGCCAGCAGGCGTGTTCATTGCCTATACCATTCCTCCGAGTGCAGAGTATTTGTGGTTAAGCCCCTTAGACGTGCGAAAACTTGAAGTAGGTAAGCAACACCTCGTTGAGTACACAATTGGAATGACGTGGAACGCCGGCAAACTGGATGTTTCGTGGGGACCTATTCCGAATCTCGTGGACTCTGCATATCTCGTTGATGTGGTTTCGGACTTTCCCGACAACTTTATCAAAGTCAAGCTCGAGCCCAATAAGACGTATTCAACCATAAACACAGCAATAACCAAGCTCAAACTCTTGGTTTGGTACAATGCTACATCGCTTAACGTCGCAGAGGATGCATCATCATTACGCTTGTATCCTGTGCCGTTTGACGAAGAGCTCATTGTTGAAGGGGCCAGTATTGGCTCAATTTTCAACGTGGTAGATGTTTCTGGTTCCGTAATTTTTACCGGTACCATAGACCAACAGCGACAGATAATTCGCACAGCTGAGTTGCCAACTGGAATGTACGCGTTGCAATTGCGGAATCACGACGGCTCTGTCGTAACAAGAAAACTTCTACGCCGATAACTCGGCCATAATACTCCTATGAGCGAAGAGAGAGAACAGCGGCCACGGTCGCAGAATCCACATAGAAGAAGACCTCCACATTGGCGTCCTTCTGGCAATCGACAAGAGCGCACCGAGTCATCGAGGAATGTATCCGGTTCTGTTTCCGTCGTCATTCCTCTCCTAAACGAGGAAGAGTCTCTACCAGAACTATCGCGTCAACTCGAGTCAGTACTCGAACGCATCGCGCGTGGACGCTATGAAGTGATTTTCATTGACGATGGATCGACCGATGGTTCATACAATGTGATCAAGGATATCCATGCTCGTAATAAGAGGTTCAAGGCAATCCGCTTTCGTACGAACCATGGGAAGTCAGCGGCACTCGCCGTAGGCTTCGAAGAGGCCTCGGGAGACTTCGTCATTACCATGGATGCGGACCTTCAGGACGACCCTAACGAGATACCTGCACTGATCGCAAAACTTGAAGAAGGGTATGATCTTGTTTCCGGTTGGAAACGCAAGAGATATGACCCATGGCACAAGACGTTGCCCTCGAAGTTGTTCAATGCGGTAACGTCGAAGATGAGTGGACTCAAACTGCACGACTTCAATTGTGGATTGAAGGCATATCGCGGTGAGGTTACGAAGACTGTTCAAGTGTATGGCGAAATGCACCGATACATTCCAGCTCTCGCACACTGGGAAGGATTCCGTGTAACGGAGTTGCCCGTGCAGCACAAAGCCCGCCAATTTGGCGTGTCTAAGTTTGGGATGAGCCGTTTCCTCAAGGGCTATCTGGATTTATTGACGGTGATGTTCACAACGCGCTACATCAAGCGTCCGCTACACTTTTTCGGGGCAGTGGGTTCGTTGTTTGCCGTCCTCGGTTTTTCAACCGATCTCTACCTGGTCATTGAAAAATGGGTGTTTCAAACACCATTTAGCCAGCGACCATTTCTGTTGCTCTTTGGTATCGCGATGATCATAGTGGGCGTACAGCTCATTTCAATTGGCCTCGTTGGCGAATTGATCGTCAAGAACAACCTAAGTCAACAACGCTTTAGTATTCGTGAGCGACTTACGTAACGAAAAGCCCCTTGCCGACTTTTTACCGGTAATACCTATGAACACTCAGCGTATCACTCACTTCTTGACCCTTCTTGTAATCTTTGCTGTTGCAGCGTCAACATCAATGGCGCAGGTGCGATTTCGCATAGCCTCGGGATTGTCTACCGACTGGATCACGAACGATAATCCTGCCGTGTATGCTCTTACAGGATCAACGGACACTACACAGGCGAACCGTCCTTTTGGCGGTGCGTTCGATGGCGCGCAAGTTGGCTGGGGACTACGCGGATATGTTGACCTTGATAAGCAGAAGACATTTCGCATTCCGGTTGGCGTTGATGTATTCTACTACAACGGCGCTCAAAGTGTTGTTGGACCCAACTACAAGTTCCGCGTCGAGCACTCAAACACACTGATCTCATCGTTCACAGGTTTTGAGTGGTCCTTCGTTGAGTTTCCCCTCGCTTTTGCCAGGGCCTATGTAGGGGGCGAGGCACGCTTTCTTTATGTCAATGCAAACACGATCACGTCTGAAGGCACCAACATCATCAATGGTGAAGCCTTTAACTACTCGAACTCATTTTCAGGTAAGTCTTCGGCATTTCGCGTAGGTGCGATGGCCCGACTGGGCATCGAAGGCGAGATCTATTATCCTGTGTTTCTGAACACAAGTGTTGGATATGGTTTTATGAATCTCTTGGGCCGCGACAACCGATCAAGCGCTCAAGGTGGACGTGGCGAATTGCTAACTGCACGCCCCATCAATGAAGCAGGAGAGGGCATGCTGACGCACCTCAACTTTGCATTCATGATTCAGATTCGCATCTGACGGCTACAACAACAATCCTATGAGTGCAGACGAATCGTCAGAGTACAAACAATTCGAGCTTCACGACGAGGTGTGGAGACAGCATGGACTTGCTGCGCCCGCGCGTAGGGCGTTGGTTGGTGCCGGTATCTACAACGAAAAGCACCTTCGCATGCACACACTTGATGAGCTGCGGTTGCTCCATGGGATCGGCAAAAAGGCGCTCGAACAGCTTGAGGCAATCATCAACCTCGCAAAGTAGCAGACCTACTTGTAGAGCGTGTTCTCAAAAGCCCCCTGCTCTGGCTTGTTGAGAATAATTCTCCAAATGATCCCCCGGATGAATCCCGTCCCGTAACTGATCAGCTGCACATAGGCTGCAGCGATACATCGCAACCCGAGAAGGGGCGAGCGGTACTTAATACTGCCCTCTAAAAACACGCCAACAGTATAGACACCCGGCACCAGCAGTGCGATCCAGCCATGCTCAACGGTGAGGGCCATATACGTAGCTATGACTAGTAACATTGTGAACGCGGCAGGGAAGAAGTGCGTGAGTTTAAGTGTGTTCGGGTGACGCAACGTGATGTTGATGCGGGCGATGCCGCTGTTATGCACCTGCTTGAAGAACTTCTTGAGATCCGTCCGACGCTTGTGATAGACCCATGCGTCGGGTATGAGTTGGACATTGTATCCGCCCTTCATCATGCGGATAGAGAACTCAACGTCTTCACCGAAACGCATCTTCGAAAACCCGTCGGTGTCGTTGAAGATCTCGCGCGAGATTCCCATGTTGAATGAGCGGGGGTGAAACGCGCCCCCTACCCGAACCTTGCTGCCACGGATACCCCCAGTTGTCAACAACGAGGTCATGGCATAGCTGATGGCCTTCTGCGTTGGGGTAAACGACTCATGCTCTCTGTCGGGTCCACCAAATGCATCGAGCTTCTTGGACGTTACCGCATCGTCGATCGCCTGCATGTAGTGCGGAGGCACAGTGCAGTCGGAATCGATGAACATGAAATAGTCGCCTGATGCTCGGCGGCAGCCATAATTCCGTGACGGACCCGGACCTGAGTTGTCCTTTACGAAGTACGAAATGGCCAAGCGGCCTGAGTACTCACCACAAACAGACTTCGACGGAACAGTCGATCCGTCCTCAACGATCACGACCTCAAAATCCGTGAACGTCTGGGCAGTCAGGCTCTCGAGAAGCTCCCGCAATTCGTCGGGACGGTTGTAGACGGCAACTATGATTGAGTACTTCATGGGTAGGACACAAAGATACGCGTGATATGCGTGCTATTTTTGGACCGATGACTACTCCCGCTCAAGACCCCGTAGTGCGATCAGAGCAGATGGACCTGCTCCCACGCACAAAGCGAAACATTCGCATGCAATACAGATTAGCGCAACACACGCTGATCCCATGGCTGGAACAACTCAATGTTCTACCTGCCCACGCTCGTGTTTGCGAGATTGGATGCGCTGAAGGGGGCGTGTTGGCAGCATTCGCAGATTATGGTGCGTCGTACTCACTGGGTACCGATATCCAAGAACCTCTTCTGCGTCTAGTGAGTACACCAGTGTGGAATGATCTTGGGTATAACATCACGTTTACACAGCATGACGTGATCTACGACAGCATTCCTTTAGAATGGCAGCAGCGATTTGATGTGGTGTTGCTACGTGACGTGATTGAACATCTCGACGATCCTGGTATTGCGCTGAAGAACATCGCACGTATCATGAAGCCAGGTGGAGTTGTTGTTGTAACGTTTCCTCCGTACACGTCGCCCTTCGGCGGACACCAGCAATTACTCGGCACAAAACTTGGCGGCTTGCCATTTGTTCACTTGCTGCCGTGGAGCATCTTCGGCGCGATGGTACGCAAGGGCGATCCCGTGAATCAGGAAGAAGTAGAACGACTTCACAAGATCCGCTGCTCAGCTCAAGGCGTCATAAATGCTGCAGGCCGTGCTGGAATGCAGGTTCTTGATCAACGCTACTTTGGACTGCGCCCAGTGTTTCGTTGGAAGTATGAACGGTCGATCCCAAGTATTGAACTTGGTGCCCTTGCAGCCATTCCGGGTATGAAGGCAATTGCCATGGAGGCAGCATTTGTGCTGCAGTTGCCCAAATGAAGACCGTTCTCATCATCGCCTATCACTTCCCGCCAGGGGGCGGACCCGGCGTGCAGCGTGTGCTCAAGCACGTGACGTACCTGCGTGAGGCAGGGTGGCGTCCGATTGTGATGACGGTTGAAAATGGCGACTTTCCTGCACGCGATGAATCGCTACTGTCGAAGATCCCTCCAGATGTTACCGTAGTGCGTGTACCTATCATCGAGCCGTACACATTGTACCGGAAGTTCATGGGTGCCAAAGGTGCTGCGATCGACGTGAACGTAAACAAATCCAGCGATCAACGATCAGGATGGAAGGAACGTCTTGCAGAGTTCATTCGCGCAACGTTTTTCATCCCGGATGCACGTGTGGGCTGGCTTCTTACAGCCGTCAAGCGTGGTGTTGAACTCTGCAGTGAATACAATGTCGATGCCATCTACAGCTCGGCACCGCCGTACACATGCGCGCTTATCGCACGATCCATAAAACGCAAAACCAAGCTGCCGTGGGTTGCAGGGTTTCGCGATCCGTGGACAGACTTTCTGACCACGCCCGACAGATGGTTTCTTCCAGCTGCCATCGACCGAGCCCTTGAACGCTCTGTGTTCAACGAGGCCGATGCCGTCGAATGCGCCTGGACGGGAATAGCAGATGATGCATTCAAGAAATATCCAACGCTCGATCGTTCGAAGTTCTATCACGTCCCCAATGGCTTTGACTCATCAGATTTCCCAAAGGTCGAATACCGGCGTAACGAGCGTTTTACAATCACATACACCGGCTCCATGTACGGACGCCGCACCCCAAGGGCCTTTCTAGAAGCGCTGGCGCGTTTGAATGATAAAGGGCTGGTATCACCCCAAGATGTCCATTTACGCTTCGTAGGACGGTTTGGCGACGAAATACATGCCATGATGGATGCGTCTGTGTTCGCCCCCTCGATTGAACGGATATCCTACGTTCCGCACGAGGAAAGTGTTGGCTACCTCATGCGGTCGGAGGCCTCGCTGTTGATCGTTGACGATACCAAGGAGAGTGCTGAGATCGTCCCCGGAAAGGTATACGAGTATCTTGGTGTCGGACGTCCTGTGATTGCCCTTGCTCCACGAGGTAGCGCCATAGCACGTCTGCTTGACGAAACGCAGGCAGGCCGCAGTGCACCGCTTGATGATATTGAAGGCATTGCTGATATCATCGGCACGTTTATTGACAGGTGGAAGAACGGCCTAGAATGCACAACGCCGCTACATAATGCGATCTCGAACTACGAACGAAAAGAGTCGGCAAAGGAATTAGCCCGCATACTCACGAAAGTCTCAACATGAAACTTCTGAAGACCATTCTGATCGCTATGCTGGCGATCATCGCCGCTGTTGTGGTTTGGAACATTCTCGCCTTCATCATCGGCGTGGCTTTCAAAGTCACATTCTTCTTGCTAAAGGTATTTATCATCGGAATCATTGCACTGCCATTCTTTCTGTACCTGCGTCATAAACTTCTGTCATCGAAATGATACACCGTCTTCTCACTCTCGCTGTGTTCGCAACTGCTGCTGCGGTGCTTTATGCGCAGCCTAAGTACAACCCGCTTGCGGTTGATCTTACGCGCGTGATCCTCAAGGATGTTTTTGAGAGCAACGCCGTGCCGTTTGTGCAGCCAATGGTCAACACCATCAATGCCACGTCGAATGCCCGTTTTTACAGTAGTGCCTACGTTCCAAAGAAGGTCAAGAAGGCCTATGTACGGATCAGTGTCAACGGTATGGCAGGATTAATCAACGAGGATCTAAAGTGGTATACGCCAAGTCTTGATCTTGGTCCGCGAGAGGATGTTGCAACGGGGCTTGCCCGCTATGGTACCTTTAAGCTCGTGGACGGACGTCCAACGTATGTGATAGGCGGCACCTATTCCGATACACTCGGGCTATCAACACTGCTGATGAAAGAACTTCTTCGAGACGCTCAGACTGAAGGCTACTTCGGAATTCCCGAGCGTGCAGCCTCTCTTTTCGGGTATGCGCCAGGTAATGCAGTGGTGCTGCCAACGAAGGGTGATATCACAACGGTTCTGCAAAAGCGTCCAGAGTATCTCCTGCTCGACTCCGCCGGACGTGCCGGCATCGACGCATTGTTTCAGACGTTGTCCTTGCCCCCTGCCTTGACCCTTCCACCAGGTGCGAACTTATCCCGCTTGATAGCCGCAGTTCCCCAGATTGAGATTGGTTCAATCCTCGGCACTGAACTGCTTGTGCGATTCATTCCACCACTCGAGCTCGATACGAATGTTGGTGACTTTGCATTCTACGGTGTTGGTCTTCGACACAGCATCTCGCAGTACTTCCCGGAGCGTTGGTTCGACTGCTCAATTCAGGGTGTGTATCAGCACACAACACTTACAAACACGATTGGTCTTACGGAGTCAAAGCTCTCAGCAACGGCCAACATCATGAGTGCGAATCTCCAGATTGGTAAGCAGCTTGGACGTTACGTGGATGTATACGGCGGAGCCTCGTATGAGCACATCGATGTCACATCCACCTATACCTACACGCTTCCGCAGGAGACGCAGATTCAGCTTGGGTTGCTTCCCGAGCCCCCTCTTGGAGAAAAGGCAGTCCCAACTCCCGATCAGCCTGGTGATCAGCGTCCGCAGACATCGACCGTGCTTGCAGAGAACATCAATCTCAAGTACACAATTGGTATCAGTGCACACTATGGTCCGTGGCGCGCTGCGCTGGATATGAACTTCAGCAACTTCAACATCGCTTCGCTTGGCATCGCGTATACGATCAATCAGCCAGACGAATACGTTGACCCGAACGAGTGACCTGCTGGGCCCTTTCGAGTGCCTGCAGGATTGCTTCAAACCAATCACGCTCATCGCTAGAGTGCTCACCTAACACACGTGTGCAGAGAGCACGGACAGTGGTAGTGCATCCTGCGTCGATCCCGCGTAGCGCCTCGATGATACGTCCGCGCCAGAGCCGTTGCGGTTCGCCCCGAAAGGCGGGCTCAATCGACTTCTTTCGCTCTCCTGGCTGCATCACAAATGCAGACGGACAAAGATCAGACAGGGGGCATACATTACATGCTGGCTTCCGAGCTGTACAGATCGTTGCGCCAAGGTCCATCACGGCATGATGCCACTGCGATGACCGACGTTCAGGAATAACGCGCAGCGCGAACTCATGCAGCACATCGTCATGCTCAACATCTAGCGTTGTTATTTGTCGAGACACGAGTCGTGAATAAACGCGCCGCACGTTCACATCGAGCACCACGACACGCTTGTTGTAGGCAAAACATGCAATAGCAGCCGATGTGTAGGGTCCAACGCCAGGAAGCTTGCGAAGTTCGTCGGGGTCGGATGGTATAATACCTTCGTGTAGGTCAACGATTGCCTTGGCCGCATCACGCAGACGCAGGGCGCGGGAGTTGTATCCCATACCCTGCCACTGACGCAGCATTGTGCCGTTGGAGGCTTGTGCCAAATGATAGACGCTCGGAAACACCTCGAGAAACGTCGGCAGACGTTCAGCAACGCGCGATGCTTGTGTCTGCTGCAGCATGGTCTCGGAGATTAACACCACATACGGGTCGATACGCGATACTCGCCACGGAAAGGGGCGGGCATTGTGTTTGTACCAATCAAGCAGTGTTTGTGTCAGTTCCATACAGTAGATTCGAAGCCACATGCAGCATACAACGTCACACGATCTGATCGAGCGCGCGATAGCAGAAGCTATGCGAGTACGACTCAACGCCTATGCCCCCTACTCGAAGTTCCTTGTAGGTGCTGTGCTTGTTGACACAGACGGCAACATGTACGCAGGCTGCAATGTAGAGAACGCAAGTTACGGTCTCACAAACTGCGCCGAACGTGCTGCAGTTGCAGCAGCCACAGTTGCGGGCAGACGAGACATCGTCCTCTGCGTTGTGGTCACGGATACACCGCGAGCTGCTTCGCCGTGCGGTGCATGCAGGCAGGTCTTATCAGAGTGCAACCCAACTATGCAGGTTCTGTGTACGACGCCGCATCGGGATGATCACTGGTCGTCTCTCGACGAACTTCTTCCCCGCGCATTTGGTCCGAACGATCTCTAACCAACGGTTCTCACTATGGCGATTGCAGCAAACAACAACGGCAAGGCGGCATCCGTATGGCTTACGGTGCTGGTCTGTGGCTTGGGGTACTTTGTTGATATCTATGATCTGATCTTGTTCAGCATTGTGCGACCAACCTCGCTGCGCGACATCGGTCTGGCAACTCCAGAACAGATCATGAATGCCAGCGAGTACATCCTTAACGCCCAGATGATCGGCATGCTCATTGGTGGCATCATCTTCGGCATCTTGGCAGATAAGCGTGGACGTCTTTCGGTGCTACTTGGCAGCATCTTGATGTATTCGCTCATGAACATCGTGAATGCCTTTGTAACCACCGTAGACATGTATGCCATGTGTCGGTTCTTCTCGGGTATTGGTCTGGCGGGAGAACTCGGTGTGGCAATCACGCTGGTGGCAGAGGTTATGCCCAAGGAGACCCGTGGTATCGGGACCACGTTTGTGGCATCACTGGGTGTTCTTGGTGCGGTAGGTGCATACTTGGTTCATGAAATGACAGACTGGCGAGTGGCCTTTGTGATAGGTGGCGTCTTAGGCTTAGCACTTCTGGCTCTTCGCGTTGGTGTGCGTGAATCCACGATGTTCCATGCGCTTAACGAAAAAGCCGCCGCTCGGGGCAACTTCTTCATGCTTCTCAAACCGGAGCGTCTTCCACGATACATCAGCTCGATCTTGATCGGCCTGCCGGTATGGTTCGTGATCGGAATCCTGGTAACGTTTTCTCCGGAGTTTACCAAGGAGCTAGGGGGCTCGCTGGACGTCAAAGCAGGCCAGGCCGTCATGTGGGCCTATGTTGGAATGGCAGCGGGAGATCTCGGAAGCGGTTTGCTGAGTCAGTATCTCAAGAGTAGACGGAAAACCGTACTCATCTTTATCACTCTCTGCGTTGGTATGTCGGCGTGGTTTCTATTCAGCCCGTCACGAACGACAACGGAGACCTACCTGCACACTGGACTCTTAGGCTTTGCTGCTGGTTTCTGGGCTGTGTTCGTGACCACGGCCGCTGAGCAGTTTGGAACGAACCTGCGCGCTACCGTCGCGACAACAGCCCCCAACTTTGTACGGGGCGCAATGTTCCCTGCGCTTGTAGCATTAAATGCTCTTCGGCACAGTGCCGCCCCCCTCATCGAGGGACGTCCACTCGTGTCTGCTGCCCTCATCGTGGGCGGCGTGATGCTTCTACTTGCCTTCATCGGCTGGGCAACACTGAAAGAGACCTACGGAAAAGATCTCGATTACATTGAAACATAAGCCCCCTTACAATTGCCTCGACATTGCTTGGTAGTTTTGCGTCCATGACGCACAACGAGCGAATTGTAATTCTCGATTTTGGATCGCAATACACGCAGATCATTGCACGCAAAGTGCGTGAAGTAGGTGTGTATGCAGAGATCCACCCCTACAGCATTTCTCACGAGGCTCTTACAGCACTTGCGCCAAAGGGTATCATTCTCTCTGGTGGACCTTCCAGCGTGTACGCTGATGGTGCTCCGATACCGAGCGTTGATGTCTTTTCATTTGGCGTGCCTGTGCTTGGTATCTGCTATGGTCTACAGCTGATTGCCTTTCAGTTAGGGGGCTCAGTAGACAAAGCCGCACGCCGTGAGTTTGGACGTGCCATGCTGCAGATCGACGATACATCGGACCTCTTTGCCGGCCTTGGCAACGAGACGCAGGTATGGATGAGTCATGGCGACCATTGCACAGCAATCCCCGCTGGCTTTGAACGTATTGGACATACCGAGAACGCTGAGATCTGCGCTGTGCGCAATGTCGAGCGCAAGATCTGGGGCGTGCAGTTCCACCCCGAAGTGCATCACAGCACCGAGGGTAAGACCATCCTCAAGAACTTCGTTGTCAATATCTGTGGATGCGCCGCTACGTGGAATGCATCGTCGTTCATCGACAACGCCGTACGTGAGATTCGTGAACGTGTTGGTAATGGCGGAGTGATCTGTGCGCTCAGTGGCGGTGTTGATTCAACCGTTGCCGCAGTTCTGCTTCACAAGGCCATCGGTGATCAGCTTCATTGCATCCATATCGATAGCGGCTTGATGCGCAAGGGCGAGAGCGCGAATATCATCGAGATGTTCAAGACGCACTTCAGCATGAGTGTTGACCTTGTCAATGGAAGCGAGGCATTCCTCTCGCGACTTGAAGGCGTGAGCGATCCAGAGAAGAAGCGCAAGATCATCGGAAATACGTTCATCGATCTCTTCGATATCGAAGCAGAGAAGTTCTCTGAAGCGAAGTTCTTGGCGCAGGGTACGCTCTATCCAGACGTTATCGAATCGGTAAGCATCAAGGGTCCGTCTGCTACCATCAAGACCCACCACAACGTAGGGGGCCTGCCAGAGAAGATGAATCTGCAGCTTATTGAGCCGTTTCGCGAACTCTTCAAAGACGAAGTGCGCCGGGTTGGACGCGAGCTGGGCATCCCCGAGTGGTTCATTGAACGTCACCCATTCCCGGGTCCGGGTCTTGCTATTCGTATCCCGGGTGCCATCACACGTGAGAAGCTCGATATTCTGCGCGAGGCCGACGAAATTTATCTCGAAGAGATTCGCAAGGCCGGACTCTACAACGACATCTGGCAGGCATTTGCCGTGCTGTTGCCGGTGCAAACCGTAGGGGTAATGGGAGACGAACGCACGTATGAACACGTCTGTGGTGTTCGTGCTGTAACAAGCACCGATGGTATGACGGCCGACTGGTATCACATGCCCTACGACGTGCTTGCACGCATCAGTAATCGCATCATCAACGAAGTACGCGGCATCAATCGTGTTGTGTACGACATATCCTCAAAGCCCCCTGCAACGATAGAATGGGAGTAACCAATGGACGGACTGCAACTGCACTTGCTCACGAACCATTTGCCAATCATTGGTACGATGGCTGCACTCTTGGTTGTCATACTTGGGATGTTGCGAAAGAATGATGGCGCGATCACAGCCGGACTCATCATCTATGTTGTGATGGCTGTAGCTGTCGTGCCTGCATATCTCAGTGGTGAAGAAGCAGAGGAACGCATCGAAGAGATTGCTGGTGTAGGGCTGACTGTTCAAATGGTCGCCGTGCCCATGGATATGTCCTACGTTAGCCATGATGTGATCCACGAGCACGAAGAGATGGCAGAGTTGTCGCTCTGGC
>CAZAGH010000004.1:92415-96200 GCA_964484755.1 uncultured Melioribacter sp.
GTTAGCCATGATGTGATCCACGAGCACGAAGAGATGGCAGAGTTGTCGCTCTGGCTTACTAGTCTGTCGGGTCTTCTTGCGATTGGTGCACTTTTTACGCGCAGCAAACAATCACCCCTAGCACCGAAGTTTGCCATGGCTTTTGTTGTGCTTGCAATCATAGCGTTTGGTCAGGCCGCACGCACCGGACACGAGG
The DNA here is from genome assembly GCA_964484755.1 of uncultured Melioribacter sp. Classification (GTDB taxonomy): domain Bacteria; phylum Bacteroidota; class Ignavibacteria; order Kapaibacteriales; family Kapaibacteriaceae; genus UBA10438. The sequence goes on from CAZAGH010000004.1 coordinate 92,612, forward strand.
GTGGTAAGATTCGACGTCCGGATCTCGGCACGGCAGTTGCTGTCCCGGCCGGGGCAGAGGCTGAAGAAGACGAACACTAACCAAGAGAACCCATGAAGAAGATCTTAGTCCCCATCTCCAACGGTACTGAAGAGATGGAAGCGGTCATCATTATCGATATGCTGCGCAGAGCTGGCTGTGATGTCACAGTAGCGGGTGATGGCGACGTGGTGGTGTGTGCGTGGGGCACGCGCATCCTACCCGACATGATGATCGATGATGTCGCAGATGATGATGTCTACGATGCAGTCATTTTGCCAGGGGGCACGCAGGGCGTAAACCACTTCATCGCAAACGAACAGCTTGAGCAGATCATCAAGCGTCATCATGCAAACAAGAGCCTGATCGGAGCTATTTGTGCAGCGCCGTTGGTACTGCATGACTTTGGCCTTCTTCCCGACAACGCCGTTGTAACATCACACCCGGGTGTGGCAGAAACATTCGCCCCTTACACCTATACGCTCGAGCGTGTTGCCGCAGACGGTAACATCGTTACAAGTCGTGGCGCCGGCACAGCTTTTGAGTTCGCCTTGGCCCTGATCCGCCGTCTTGTTGATGAAAAGACCTCCTTGCGACTGGCATCCGATATCGTGATGTACGAATAGGGTCACATTTTGAATGTTTGGAAGCACGAAGAAGACAGAACTTCTTCGGTTTCCTCGATGCCAGCGATTGCACGTTTTGATGGCATAACAATTGCTATTTTCTACAACGACCATGAGCCGCCGCATGTTCATGTTCGATATGTCGATCAACATCGTGACGCGAGAACGTATCGAAGGGTGGTTGCCACCAAGAGTGCACCGAAAGGCCAGGGAGTGGGTGGCAATGAATACAAACGAATGTTTGCATCACTGGAATAGGATACAGCGTCATGAGTACATGGATGATGGATACCGACGGAACTAAAAATGCGCAGCCATCAGTAACCTCGGCAACGTATGTTGATGGTTATCGCATTGAATTGATTTTTACGGATGGCAACAGGGGAATTGCAGACCTGGAAACATTGCTGTGGGGAGAGGTCTTTACCCCTCTACAAGACTTCCACGCATTTCGCGAGTTTCAGGTTGATCATGAGCTGGGAACGATCGTGTGGCCCAATGGGGCTGATGTTGCTCCAGACACCCTCTATCAAATGATATAAACCCACCTACTCGCCGTAAATTGCGCCGTGAAACGCTATCTCATTACTTCGGCGCTGCCGTACGCTAGCGGTGTTACCCATCTTGGAAACGTTGTTGGGTCGACCCTGCCGGCGGACATCTATGCGCGCTATTGCAGGCTACGTGGACGTGACACTCTCGCGATCTGTGGATCGGACGAGCACGGTGTAGCCATTACCATTGCCGCAGAAAAAGAGGGGGTTACCCCTCGTGTTGTGATCGACCGATATCACGAGGCAAATGCCCTTGCTCTCAAGGGGCTTGATATCGACTTCGATCTTTACGACCGCACATCAAATCCTATTCATGCTGAAACGGCTCGCGAGTTCTTTCTGGTATGGAAGGAGAAGGGGCTTCTCGAAGAAAAGGTCGACGATCAATTCTACGATGAAGACGCCAAGATGTTTCTTCCAGACCGCTATGTCGAAGGTGTTTGTCCTAATTGCAGCTACGATAAAGCGCGCGGTGATCAATGCGACTCCTGCGGTGCTTACTACGACCAGCTAAGTCTGAAGCAGCCCCGTTCACTCATCACCGGTAAGACCCCTGTTGTCAAGAAGACAACGCATTGGTACTTCCGTTTAGATGCGTTTCAAGATTGGTGCGAGAAGTACATAGAGGCCCATGCCGGTGAATGGAAGGATAACGTTCTGCAGCAAAGCCGATCATGGCTGAAGCAAGGACTTGCACCACGCTCGGCAACACGCGATATGTCGTGGGGTATACCTGTGCCCGTCGATGGTGCAGAAGGAAAAGTTCTGTACGTATGGTTCGAAGCTGTCTTGGGATACATCTCCATCACGAAGCAGTGGGCAGCTCAGCAGGGAACTCCCGATGCATGGCAAGACTGGTGGAAGAATGCGGAGACGGAATACACGGCGTTTCTCGGAAAAGACAACATCGTGTTTCACACGATCATCTTTCCAATTCTTCTACAGACCCGCGCAGAAGAAGGATACATCCTGCCGAAGAATGTCCCAGCAAATGAGTTTCTGAATCTCGAAGGCAAGAAGTTCTCGAAGAGTCGGAACTGGGCGATCGATGTACTGCAGTATCTGGAGGCATTCCCACAGCCGCAGCATAAAGACATCGTGCGCTATGTGCTTACGATGAATATGCCGGAGACAAAGGACAGCGACTTTACGTGGAAGGATTATCAGGCACGGACGAACAATGAGCTGGCTGCCATCCTGGGTAACTACGTTAACCGCGTAATGCAGTTCACGCAGAAGAACTTCGATGGAAAGGTGCCAGCTGTCCCAACGAGTCATGTTGCCGGTGAGCATGAGCATGTACTCTCTGAGTCAATCACATCAGGCCTAGCAGCTGTTGCGAAGAATCTCGACGACTATCGATTCCGTGATGCGGCAACAGAGGCGATGAACATTGCTCGTGCCGCTAACAAGTATTTCAACGACAAAGCGCCGTGGAAGAGCATCAAGGAAAACCCTGATGACTGTGCAGCGACTATGAATGTATGCTTGCAGACCATCAACACGCTTGCTGTTGTCTTTGCGCCGTTTTGTCCTCAAGCTGCGCAACAGATGCAAGTCATGCTTGGACAACCATTATGTATCGGAGCTCCTGGTAGGGGGCTTGTTGGCACAGACGTATGGATGAACGCTTCTGTACCTGTGCTGCAAGCAGGACAGCCTCTTGGAGAACCAGTAATTTTGTTTACGAAGATTGAGAACGAGACCGTGGAACAAGAGATCGCGAAACTTGGCAACGAAGAACCTGTTGTTGAAGACTTGATATCGATTGATGACTTTGCTAAGGTCAAACTTCGTACCGGAGTGGTACTCGAGGCGGAACGCATTGCCAAGTCTGAGAAGCTACTCAAGCTTCAGGTAGATCTTGGCACCGAGAAGCGTCAGATTCTCGCTGGTATTGCCAAGCATTATGCTCCTGAAGATCTTATCGGTAAGACTATTGTTGTCGTTGCTAACCTGAAACCGGCAAAGCTGATGGGGCATGAGTCTCAAGGCATGGTGCTTGCAGCATCGAATGCAGAGGGTGTGCTCACAATAGTGCACCCCGGCAATGCTGATGTTGGAGCCGGAGCAGAGGTGCGTTGATGTCTGATGAGAACGTAGTACCCACTCCTGAACCTGTTGTTATTGTCGAGCAGCGTAATCTGCTCAACCGCTGGAGTGTATTCGTTCTTCTCTTTGTAAGTGCAGGATTTACCATTCTGTACGTGAGCAACGTGATTTCTGTTCGAAAGCTCCTCGAGCGAAAGCAACTCCTCGAGCGTAGTCTCGACTCGATCAAGACTGTGAATAAGACACTCGAGACGGAGACGTATCGACTGCAGTCTGCTGAACGCATCACACGACTTGCGCAAGAGCGTCTGCATCTGATGCCCCCTCCCAAAGCCCCTG
>CAZAGH010000005.1:0-33709 GCA_964484755.1 uncultured Melioribacter sp.
CAGTGGGACGCATGCCGTTTCAGTTTGTAGATCTGCCGCTGGAAGGTGGCGTAGTAATTAAGGATGTGGCATGTTACGTTACCCAGAAACGTAAGTCGGAGGACTGGTCGATACGTGGATATCGATTCACGGAGGGGGCTGTTGTCCTCGTAGACGAGTTCGTTAGCGACAAAATCGAGGGGTTTCAACATGAGAGTTTTCGCTCGTTTCAGACCCTGATCACGCGTGAGCGTCTTGCCAACAAGAAGGACGAAGAGGTCTTTGCTACGGAGTTTTTGACCATACCTTGCTACAGTCGGAGCCGGCAGGTCTATGCCGGGTACGTTCCGGAGGTAAGCGTTTCGAGCACCAATCATGTGCCAGAGGGTGCGTATTGGTGGACTGGGGAGGCGGATGCGTCATTTACTGCCCGGCTTGTTTATGACGACGAATACCTCTACGCGCGAATCCTTGTCAAGGATTCTAACGTCGTTACCGGTTGGTGCGACACCTGTATCGCTGACCACGTTGAGCTCCTGTTTGATGTGACGGCTCCGGCAGAAGGCAGCCGGTCTCGGTATATCTCCCGAATTGAAAGGGAAGAGGTCGTGGTTCGTAGCACAAGCGATTCTGGACTATTCACGTTTACGGTGCGCCTTGGGGATTTTGGCGACAATCTTCCGAAGGTGGCGATCAAGACAACAGATGAGCTTGACCAGTCGCAAGTCAAGTCCAGGAAACAACTTAGGGCGGTTTCTGCGCCACGCCCTGGTGGATACGTTGTCAAACTTCGAATACCGTTTGCACTCTTGGGATATCAAAAAGCGCCAATTGACGAGCAGGGTGTTGTCGAGTTTGGGTGTGCCATCGCCGTGGTTGATTACGATAATGAGTTCCGTCCGGACGAGCGAAGTGTGATAGCCACAAGCAATGTTGAGCCCCTTGACCCATCGACCTATGGTGCGCTTAGGTTTGTGCCGGACGGTGCCTGGTACGGTGAGAGTGTGAATATCTACGGGGACGCCGTAATCAATACTCTCCGTGAATTGGGCTTTTAAGCGCCTACGACCTATTTTTGCGCACGATTTTCTGGTGGGGTACCCCGTGCAGTCCAAGTCATCTGCCATGCAGCAGGCTGCACCGTATCTGGGGCTGGGAGTTCAGTTGGCCAGTACGGTACTTGTCTGTGGTGCTGTCGGGTATTGGGTAGACATACAGCTCCTGTCTTCACCGATAGGAGTTTTGACTGGGGTCGTCATCGGAAGTGTAGTTGGAATGGTTCAGTTCTTTCGCACTGTGCAGCGATTGTCGCAGCGCAAAGAATTGTCGGACGAAATCGAGAACGAAAGGTAGCAACAAGTTGTGGATGTGAAGAATCCGTTCGTAGCTGTAGCGATTGCTCTTGCAGTCAGCGTTTCCAATTCTTGGATTGGATACGTTGTTGCAAAGAAGGCGTCTACGAAGGAGATGAACACCTTCATGGGAATGGTCTTCGGAAGCTTAGCGATCCGAGCCATTGTGGTAGTTGCGTTGGCCTATGTTGGGCTAGCAGTGATTGACCTCGACAAAGTTGTCTTTGCCTTAACGTTTTCGGTATCAGCGTTCGTTGCTCTGATGGTAGAGGTGTTTTTTTTTCACTCCTCTATGGAAAAGCAAAAACAACGTCAGCTACAGAACGTAAACAGGCCGAATAAAAAAAAAGCATTTAACGAATTAGGTTTCACCGGATGAGCACAGAGCCAGCGGCACATCACGATTCTACCACGGCGGCATCGCACGGAGCAACAGCCCATGCGCCTGCGGTACATGGTACGGCCGAGCATGGGTCCGATAAGTTTACGTTTAACAAGTTGCTCGATCAACTTGGTGATCACCACGAGTTGAACATCTTCTTCGGGCACTACGAGATCCTCCCTGTGATCTTGCTCGATCAGAGCAACTCGTTGCATGTGTACTCAAACCTTCACGACATGGAGGAGAAGGGGCAGTACACCATGCATCACCCAGCGGCTCCGCACAAGATCGTAAGCACGACTGTCAAGAATGAGTACGGGGCTCCTGCTGGACCCAAGCTCGATCTGTCGGTCACGAACTTCGTGGCCTATCAGTGGATTGCTATGATCCTCATGACGGTGATCTTTGGTGTGATCCGCGGACGATATAAGAAGAACCCGATTAGTGCGCCTCGTGGACTCCAGAACGTTATTGAGTCTGTTGTCCTCTATGTTCACGATCAGATTGTGCGTCCGAATGTTGGTACCGACAAGCGTGCGATGCGCCTTATGCCGTTCATGCTGAGTCTGTTCTTCTTCATTCTCTCGCTCAATCTCATCTCGCTCCTTCCAGGTGCGCACGCAGCAACGGGTGCTCTGCCAGTAACGATGGCTCTTGCCACGTGTACGTTGCTCGTTGTGAACTACATCGCCATCAAGGATGCAGGCATCGGTTCCTGGTTTAAACACCTTCTTGGTGGTGCACCTGCATACATTGCTCCGATCATGGTGCCGATCGAACTTGTTGGTATCATCACCAAGCCATTTGCATTGATGATTCGTTTGTTTGCCAACATGACGGCTGGGCACATCGTGCTTCTGTCGCTCGTTGGTCTGATCTTCTTCTTTGCGCAGGAAATGGGAGAGACCGTCGGTTGGGGTGTTGCCCCTATCAGTGTCTTGTTCTCAGTCTTTATCTATCTCCTTGAGTTGTTGGTTGCATTCTTGCAGGCATACATCTTCACGATGTTGTCGGCAGTGTTTGTTGGTCTTGCTCTAGGCGATCATGCAGCACATGATCATCATCATGAACACGCTGCTTCACACTAATTGATATCAACGTCGAACGAAATCACACTTATTCACTCTAACTTCATTTGGAAGGGAAACACATGGAAGCAGTTGCATTTGCTTGGCTTTCAGCAGGCATTGGCCTTGGAATCACAGTTTTTGGCGTAGGCTCCGGTATCGGTCGCCTTGCAGCAGCAGCTCTTGAAGCCAGCAGCCGTCAGCCTGAGAACGCAGGTGATATCCGTACAACGATGATCATTGGTGCCGCTCTTATCGAAGGCGTTGCACTGTTGGCCGGCGTTGTATGTATTCTTCTTGCTGTTAAGAGCTAATTACCACGCAAGCTATCCGATCCTGCATGCGCAGGGTCGGTCTTTGGCTGTTGCAGGCAACATCCAAAGACCGATTTCAATCGGTGACTTATAACGTAGTTCAACCTCGTTTCGACGGAATATTTCAATGCCAGCATTTTTGCAATTCGAGCCTGGTCTGGTCATCTGGACCCTCATCAATTTCTCAATCTTTGCCCTGATCATCGGCAAGTTTGGTTGGAAGCCAATGCGCGATGGCATTGCAGCACGTGAAGCATCGATCCGTGAAGCGATCACAGCAGCTGAGAATGCGAACCGCGAAGCCCAGGAGCTGATTCGAGACAATCAAGAGCGCCTTGCTAAGGCACAGCGCGAGACAATGGAGATCGTCAAAGAAGGTCGTGCGCAGGCCGAGGCGATCATTCGCAAGGCTGGAGAAGAGGCAGAACATGTCAAGCAGCAGAAGCTTACAGAAGCACAGCGCGAGATCGAACGTCAGAAGGATGATGCGATCAAGGCTCTGCGCACCGAAGTTTCAACACTTGTTGTTGATGCAACGCAGAAGCTTCTTGGCCGTAACCTTCAGGGAGACGACCACAAGCGCATCGTTGAAGACTACGTGAACGAACTCTCGAAGAACTAACCAACATGTCAACACTCAAGATCTCACGTCGGTATGCAAAGGCGCTCCTCAGCGTTGCTGTTCAAAAGAACATGACAGATGCTGTAACGCGCGATATCGAGGCATTTCGTTCTGCAGCTGAATCCTCACGCGAGCTTCGTTCGATGCTGCGCAGCCCAGTCATTGAGAGCAGGGTCAAGAAGGCTGTTCTACAGGAGTCGTTTGGTAGTACGTTGTCTGCCGAGACACTCGACTTTTTCAATCTTGTCATTGAAAAGGGGCGGGGAGATCTCTGGCGTGAAATCGCGTCACAGTACCGCTCACTGGTAGACGAACTCGAGAAGATTGAGCGCATCGAAGTAACGTCGGCCGTAGAGCTCGACGCAGCTCAGCGTGCAGCGCTTGAATCTTCGGTTGGTTCCAAGCTCGGAAAGAAGGTTATCGCGACATATCGAATTGATGCGGCGATCATGGGCGGAGCCGTTGTCCGCATTGGCGATGAGATCCATGATGGTTCGATTCGTCATCAACTTCACGTCCTGAAGCACAAGCTTGCTTCAGCGTGATTCACTAACAAAGAAAATGAAACAATACTCAAGGAATTACTAGAATGGCTGATGTTCGTCCAGATGAGATCTCCGCGATTCTCCGCAGGCAACTGACGGGCTTTGACAAGGAGACAGACATCTATGAAGTTGGCACCGTGCTGCAGGTCGGCGACGGTGTGGCTCGTATTTATGGCCTCGCAAATGTGATGGCCTCAGAACTTGTTGAGTTCCCGAACGGCGTCGTCGGCATGGTTCTCAACCTCGAAGAAGACAACGTTGGTGCGGTTCTTTTCGGCGATGACTCGCTCGTAAAGGAAGGCGATCAAGTGCGCCGTACCGGTCGTATCGCCTCGGTACCAGTTGGCGATGCACTTGTTGGTCGCGTTGTCGACCCGCTTGGACGTCCAATCGACGGTAAGGGCCCTATCAAAGAATCGGCAATGTATCCGATCGAGCGTAAGGCCTTGGGTGTTATCGACCGTCAGCCGGTTACTGAGCCCCTTCAAACAGGTATCAAGGCAATCGATGCATTGATCCCGATTGGTCGTGGACAGCGTGAGCTTATCATCGGTGACCGTCAAACGGGTAAGACAACGGTTGCTCTTGATGCTATCATCAATCAGCGGTATACCCACACCAAGGAAGCTCAAGAGCAAGGAATCAAGCCGGTATTCTGCGTTTACGTAGCTATCGGTCAGAAGGGTTCTACTGTTGCTAATGTTGTTGCCACGCTTGAGAAGTATGGCGCGATGGCCTATACAACGGTCGTTGCTGCTACAGCATCCGACCCAGCACCTCTGCAATTCGTAGCCCCATACAGTGGATGCTCAATGGGTGAGTACTTCCGTGATAACGGACGTCATGCCCTTGTGATCTATGATGACTTGTCGAAGCAGGCAGCTGCCTACCGTCAGGTATCGCTCCTTCTGCGCCGTCCACCAGGACGCGAAGCGTATCCGGGCGACGTGTTCTATCTCCACAGCCGCCTTCTGGAACGCGCTGCAAAGCTCAGCGACAACCTCGGTGGTGGGTCGCTCACAGCTCTGCCAGTTATCGAAACACAGGCGGGCGACGTGTCTGCCTACATTCCAACGAACGTTATCTCGATCACCGACGGTCAGATCTACCTTGAACCAAGTCTCTTTAATGCAGGTGTTCGTCCAGCATTGAACGTTGGTATCTCGGTATCTCGCGTAGGTGGTAACGCTCAGATCAAGGCCATGAAGAAGGTCGCTGGACCATTGAAGCTTGACCTTGCGCAGTTCCGTGCTCTTGAAGCGTTTGCTCGTTTCGGTTCAGACTTGGACAAGTCTACGCAGCAGCAGCTTCGTCGTGGTGCGCGTCTTCTTGAAGTCATGAAGCAGCCGCAGTATTCACCTGTAACGGTTGAAGACCAAGTTGTTGTGATCTATGCTGCGTCGAACGGATACATGGATGAACTTCCAGTTGAGAGCATTAAGCGCTATGAGTCGGAACTGCTTGATTTCGTGCATGCAACACATGCCGATATCATCAGCGACCTGCGCGTACAGAAGGCTCTCACGGATGATGTTGTTGCAAAGCTCAAGTCTGCCCTTACAAGCTTCACTGAGCGTTTCGCGACAACAGTCTAAGGAACAACAATGATCATTCTGACCGGTGGCGCAGGCTTTATAGGCAGCTGCTTTTTGGCCCATTTAAACGCCGCTGGCAGGAATGATGTGTTGATCGTTGATTCACTGGGTTCTGGCCTGAAGTGGAAGAACCTAGTAGACAGAACGTACATTGACATCGTCAGCAAAGAAGACTTTCGAGAACTCATGGCCATTGGTGGTCTCGATGAAGTAGAGGCGGTCGTTCATCTGGGTGCATGCTCTGCAACCACCGAGACAGACGCCGATTATCTCTACGACAACAACTACCAGTACAGCGTTGATGTGGCTGAGTTTGCTTTCGAGCACAACGCGAGGTTCATCTATGCCAGCAGTGCCGCCACCTATGGTGCAGGCGAGCGTGGATACAGTGATACCGAAACATCGCTACGTCCGCTCAACATGTACGGCTATTCCAAGCACCTTTTTGATTTGTGGGTTCGTTCCCACGGAATGGAAGGGGCTTGTGCCGGTCTGAAGTTTTTCAACGTGTTCGGTCCAAACGAGTACCACAAGGGTTCTATGGCAAGCCTGGTCTCGAAGGCTGTACCGCAGATCCAACAGACAGGCTCTGTTTCCTTGTTTAGGAGTAACGACCCTGCATTTGTAGACGGCGGGCAGATGCGAGACTTCGTCTACGTCAAAGATGTCTGTAAGGTTTTGCAAGCTCTGTTGCAACAGCCGTCGATCAACGGCATCATGAATCTTGGTACCGGAAAAGCTCGCACGTGGAATGATCTCATGAAGGCAGTGTTTGTCGCGATGGACGTAGAGCCATCGATCACCTACGTGGATATGCCGGAGCAACTCTCGAAACAGTATCAGAACTACACGCAGGCGGATATGTCTACGTTTTCGAGACTGCTACCAGAGTTTCGATTTGAAGAACTCGAAGTTACCGTTGCTGACTATGTAAAGGGTCACCTCTTGCAAGAGTGGCCGTATTATTGAATGTGAATGCTAAACGTCGGAACACACGATGGCAACGCTACGCGAAACACGTGACCGGATAACGTCGGTCAAGAATACATCGAAGATCACGCAGGCCATGAGCATGGTTGCAACGGCTAAGTTGCGTCGCGCGCAAGATGCGATCACAGCTGCTCGCCCCTTTGCAAATCAAGTTCAAAAGATCCTGAGTAATCTCTCGTCGTCGGATGCCGAATACGTGCATCCATTTTTCGAGCAGCGCAGCACTGTCTTGAACATCGCCGTCATTGCTATCAGTTCTGATCGTGGATTGTGTGGCGCCTTCAATACCAACATGCTTCGTGTATTGTCGAACAGAATCGCTGAACTCAAGTCTGCTCACCCCAAGGCTACAATCCACCTTATCCCTGTTGGTAAGCGTTCTGTTGCAGCTGCTCGTAAGGGCAAGGATGCTATCGCGCAAGAGTTCAACGACGTCTTTGGAAAACTCGATTACTCGACAGCAGTTCAGATCGCTGACCTTGTGACGGATAACTTCCTCAGCGGACAGTACGATCACGTTGAGATCATCGGCAATCAGTTTGTGAACGTTATGCGTCAGGAAGTTCGCACGACGCAGCTTCTCCCGATCATACCGACACAGGCTGAGCAAAGCAGCACTTTGGCTGTTGATTATATCTACGAGCCATCCCAAAACGAGATCCTCAACACGTTGCTCCCGATGTATATCAAGTTGCAGATTTGGACGGGGCTCCTTGATTCCAACGCTGCTGAGCAAGCAGCGCGTCGCATGGCGATGGAAAACGCCACGACAAATGCACGTGAACTGATCACAGAGCTGCAACTAATCTACAACCGCGAACGTCAGGCAGCGATCACAACGGAAATGTTGGAAATCGTTGGTGGCGCGGAGGCGCTTGCCAGCGCTTAGTGCTCGCTCAGGCATGATCACTGCACGACCAGCCTTCTTCTCCATTCCAGCTGTGCTGCTCACAGCATGTATGGCGTTGTGCATGTGGCTTCTTATCGGCTTTCAATCAGATAGCGATGCTAACCCTTATGCCGCATCGTATGAGTCGAGGGTAGAGCTGTATCGATCAAAACTGGATTCGCTCAACAAGATTCGCAGCGTGCGCGAGCGCATCTATATGCGCCAGATGGCGAACCTCGAGATTCCCGAGTACATCGTATCGAAGTTGCGTCCAACCGATGTACTGCTATTGCCACCGCGTGGATACGCCAATCGTTTCATGCAGACGGAAGCTATCTGGACGGATCCGAGAATCTTTACCTGGATGGTAGGATTTCATAACATCGTGGCATTCTCCGACACTGCGCGGCGTAGTCAGGCTAACGCTTTTGTTGTGCTCGAGGCCAATACGATCTGGATCACACGTCCGGGTGGTTCAACGAATATCGACTCGCTGTTGAACGTATATGAGCGGAGTAAGTGATGCCATCTGAGCTTGGGCTGCCGTTTGTTCTCTTGCTACAGACCATTCTTGGTGGTTCGTTACTTGGCGCACTAGGAATTCGCTCAACGCGCACTATCACACTTGTGCTGTCTCTCTTTGCGGGGATGTTCTTTCATACAGTGCTATTCTTTGCTTGCGATCTGGTAGGGATACCCCTAACAGCAACCAGCATGTTCTTGTCGCTGATTGCTGGAGTTCTTGCCACAGTTCCACTCTGGAAGACGACACGTCAGCTTCTGCAGCATCTGAAAGCCCCCTCCAAGAGCAATCTGCGGTTGTATGATTTGCCAGTATTAGGACTCTCAGGCTACGTCTTCTACATGATCTTGTGGGCAAGCTGGTACTGGCCTGTTACACCGTTCGATGCAATGGCGGGTATTGATCTTGTTGCTAAGAGCGTCGTTACAGATCACACGATCGTCAACCGTGTTTTTACAGACCCTTCACTGCAGGGTCAGCTCTCTAACCAACCCTTCTATGCTCCGTTTGCAATGCTCATGCAGGCGATCATGAAACTGATTGGGTTTACGCACAATCAAGTTTGGGTAGGCATTGTTTCGGTTGCCTTCTCGGTCTTCCTTTGGGCAGCACTTCGCCAGATCGTGCACCCCTTCCTGGCAGCCCTGCTGTATTTGCTGTTCTTGCTCACTCCTGAAATGTTTGGATACTCCTACTTGCTGCAGACCGATTACATCAATGCGGTGTTGATGGTTGCAGGTGTGTATCTGATGTGGCAGGGGGCTGAGCACAACCAGCGTGGATCCGTGCTTTCCAGCGCAGTGTTCTTTGCGGCTGCATGTTGGTCACGAACAGAATCCCCACTGCTGATCTTGATCGGTGTGGTGTTTGCATTCCCTCTGTTGCAGCGTAGCTTTGGTAGCTCTTCGACTATCCGCATGCTTGGTAGTGTGACGCTCGCCAGCGGAATAGCCTTTGCCCTGTGGCATGTTCTCTTCATGAATGCCTACTTGCCTGTGCGACCCTCGGCAGCAGATCAGATTGCTGGCTTCGACGTTGCGCGCTTGTTCGATGTGATCTCGACAACTTGGACGTCAGTGATAGCCCGGGTTGACTACTGGGGGATAGTTGTTTGGCTCTTTGTTGGCATAACTGCCATCAGTGCCGTTGTCTATCGTCGTGTCGCATCTGGCATGTTGCTTGTCTGGATTGCAGCCATCCTGATTGGCCTGTGGTTCTCTGGTACCCTGTTCACCGCTGCGATTGTTGAGCAGACGTTGCGTCGGGGTATGTTCAAGCTTATCCCATTGCTAGTGCTTGCTATTGCGGCATCCGAGTTGGTAACTTCGACATCGAGCCGTTTGTCGATGTGGGAACAGCGGCGATCATCCTAGGGCGATCATGGAAAAACTACTGTACATCGTTGTCGGTGGTGGTGCGACGTTGCTCGTGCTCATGTTGAGCAGTGCGATCCTCTCGCGGCTATTTGTTGCCCGTTCCAAGAGAAAGCTCATCAATACCATCAGCCGAGACAAGCTTCCTGCATTTTCTGCTGAGGTAACAAGGGGCTTGCCAGCTCCCGTGCAGAGATATCTGCACGCTGTGCTCAAGGATGGACATCCTGCCCTTCGTTATGCAGTACTCGAACAACGCGCCACATTTCGGCATCGTCCTGATAGCCCATGGTTTCGTGTGAAGGCCACCGAAGTAATCTCGGGCATGGAGCCAGGTTGGGTCTGGGATGCAATGCTTATTCACAATGCGGCTTGGTGGCGCACTGCCAAATTGAGTTATGTGCAGGGGGCGGCGCACGGACACATCAAGCTGTATGGAGCGTTTACACTCCAAGAGTTTGAAGGTCCCGAGACAGATACATCCATGTTGTTCCGTCTGCTCAGTGAACTGGTATGGATACCAACGGCCTTCCTGCCAACGAAGACACTGCGGTGGGAGCCTATTGATGATACATCGGCTCGCGCTGTGATCACAGATGGCCAGACCCGTGTCAATGCTGTGTTCCATTTCAATGAACACAACGAGATCGATCGTATCGTAACGTCCGACAAGTTCCGCGACCACAAGAGCGGCTTCGAGCAGGCGCAGTTCACGATGATGTGTTCGCAGTATCAGGAGTTCGACGGTGTTCGTGTGCCGACGCAGGTTGACTTTATCTGGAACCTGCAGTCAGGCGATTTTGACTACGGCCACTTTACATTGACGTCTGCAACGTACTATTACTCGTAGTTAAGACCGAAGCTTGCGGGCTTCGAGATAAGCCGACGGAACGGCCAATAGTTTGGCAGCAAGACTTGTGCTGGCTCTTCCAGCGAAGACGTTATAGTCCATCTTCTCGACTTGCCGCAGGATCTTCTGATAGTTTCTACTCATCAGGAGCACGGTGACTGTGCTGTCGGGATGAAGCATTGCGATGCCTTTATCGGCAGAGGCATAGAATGCATCTGCCCTACGGATGTATTCGATGATCAATGACCGCATCTGTGGAGTCATTCGGTGCTCGAGAACGTCGTGCTCTGAAACGCCGAACGAAGCAAGATCCTCCTGAGCCAGATAGATACGCCCGCGGACCGCATCTTCCTTAACATCTCGAATGATGTTGGTCAATTGCATAGCGATGCCGAGATCGACAGCATGTGGAAGAGCGTCAGGGGAAGAGTACCCAAAGATCTCGCTCGTCATCAAGCCAACAACTGAGGCTACTTTGTAGCAGTAGACTTTGAGGTCCTCGAATGTTGCAAATCGCGTGATCGTCGTGTCCATGAGAACACCCTCGATCAGCTCGTTTGGCAGATTGCGTGGGATATGATACAGCTGTAGCGTATGCTCCCAGGCACGAAGCACATCTGCTCTGTCTCTGTATGCAGGGTCCTGGGTGGACTTCTTTACGGATGGGTCGTAGAGTGCAGCTACATCAGAACGCCAGTGCTCGACCAGCGCTACGGCGTCTTCTCGTGAGAGCTCGCCCCGTTCCATAGCAACGTCGATAAGGTCGTCGACGTATCGACAGAATGCATACACCGCATAGCAGGCATCGCGCTTATCTGCCGGCACAAAGTGTGAGGCAGCATAGAACGTCTTTGCATGTGTCTTTGTGACGTTTCTACATACCGCATAGGCATGTTCTATGGTTGGCTCTTCGTTCACGCGATGAACATTTCCTAGCTTTGATGACTACATTACGAAAGACGCATAACACATGAAGATACGCACGCTCTACCGCTGTTCCGCATGCGGGCATTCAACACCTAAGTGGGTTGGAAAGTGTCCGGGCTGCGGGGCATGGGAGTCCATGGTTGAGGAGGTAGAGCAAGGGGCGTCAAAGCGTCGCACGCAGCAGCGGGCCGCAGGACAAACACAGCGTTTGCATACTGTCTCGCACGAAGGAACGCGCAGATTGCCCACAGGTATGTCGGAGCTTGATCGAGTTGTTGGCGGTGGTATCGTCCCGGGTAGTGTCGTGCTTGTAGGGGGCGATCCTGGGATGGGCAAGAGTACGCTCATGCTGCAGGTTGCATCGAACATATCGACTTTGGTGCCACAAGCCCCTTGCCTGTATGTGACAGGCGAAGAAAGTCTGTATCAGCTCCGTCAGCGTGCAGAACGTCTGGGCGTCCAGATGGAGAACATCATCGTTGCGTCGGAGACAAACGTTGAGCGCATTGTTGCAATCATTGATCAGGAGAAGCCCTCGTTCGTGATCATTGACTCTGTGCAGACCGTGACGACTGATGTGCTTGAGTCGTCGGCAGGTAGCGTGGCTCAGGTTCGAGAGTGCACGGCCTTGCTGACGAAGGTTGCCAAATCTTCAGGTGTGCCGCTGTTCATCATCGGTCATGTCACAAAAGATGGGATGATCGCAGGTCCAAAGGTCCTGGAACATATGGTCGACGCGGTGCTACAGTTCGAGGGCGATGGTATGTATTCGTACCGTGTCCTGCGTGCGCTCAAGAACCGTTATGGATCGACGAATGAGCTGGGCGTATTCGACATGCGCTCTGATGGACTCCACGAAGTACTGAATCCAAGCGAGGTATTGCTATCACAACGTAGCATGCATGAATCTGGAACGGCTGTCGTTGCTGTTATGGAGGGTACGCGTCCACTGCTCCTAGAAGTGCAAGCCCTTGTATCGCCCACAGGATACAGTCAGCCCCAGCGCGTCAGCACAGGATATGATGCGAAGCGCTTACAAATGATACTTGCAATCCTTGAAAAGCGTGGTGGCATTCAGGTGCGATCCAGCGATGTGTTTGTAAATGTGGCAGGGGGCATAGCAGTTCAGGATCCAGCAATCGACCTTGGTGTTGCGGTGGCAGTTGTGAGTAGCGTTGTGGACAGACCAGTTCCACAGGGCGTTGCATTTGTTGGCGAACTTGGACTTACCGGTGAGATTCGTCGCGTGGCCTATCTTGATCAACGCCTCTCAGAGTCACAACGCCTTGGATTGGAGTTTGTCTATGCAGCGCCAGATACGAGCGTGGGTTCACGGGTGCTTCGTGGCACCGACCGTCTCTCTGGTGTGATCAGTGAATTGTTCCGTTGAACGGCAAGTCGCTATCTTGCGCCCATTCGAGAAGCACCAAAAGCGCGCATGTTTGAAAAGGAACTAGATCGGGTTCGTAAGCAGCTCGGGCAGCAGCTCGAGACGCGTCAGCCATATACCTCTCTGTCTGCAATTCTGGCGAACCACGACGTGCACCCTGCCTACAGGGCGTATTTCGATGCTGAAGTGCAGTGGTGGCTGCATGAGGAACGTGCTATACGTGCCTCAAACCCGCGATTCGATGTTCATGCACAGCAGTTGCAACGCGTTTTGTCGGAGCTTGATGAGCTTTATCTGCAGCACGCCCGTTTCGATCACGAGGAACTGTTGTCTACGATTGAAGCAGCTGCAAAAACACGACTGAACTTTCTGTGTCGTCCGCGTACCACCTTAAAGTGGTTCGTTTTTCGTGGCGAGCCAACGAAGCCATTGTATGAGATCTTGTTGCGCTTGAGTTACCTCAGCGATCATCAGTATCTCTTACAGGGAGTACGTACCTGGGCAGGAAGTCGTGGAGATGTCTCAGCCAACGAGATACTCAGTGTTGTCGAGTTTGAGCGAATCATCGAAAAAATCGACAACGACGCGATCCTTGACCTATCTCAGGAAGAATTCGTTCAGCTTCTCGAACCGATGTACCAGTTCTTTGCTGAGGTTAACCCCGAGCTGCCCCCTGAAACGGTTCCAACCGAGGCGGTGATCATCTTCCTCGATGATAAGGGGGCTGTTCCGCTGTCGCAGGCGCTCGAGCGTATGCTGTATCGTGAAGAACTTCGGGCCTTAACCCGGAAGAAGTTCATGGAGGTCATCGATGCTGTGATCGCAACGATTGACGAGGCCGGAGGCATTCTTCCTTCGGACCTCGCACATACGCATACCGTTGCGGCCGATGATGTTCACGATGACCAGCCCTCGGAGCAGGACGTGCCAGAAGAGCTTAGCGTGCAGGACGACATTCTGAAGATGCGCTATGCACGGCTGTCTGAATTGCTCGATGAAGATTCGCGCAGTAAGATTCTGCGGAAGATCTTCGAAAATGATTCTGCGCGGTACGACGAGCTCGTTCGCGAAGTGCTCCTTTGCCCAAGTTGGAAAGAGGCTGCTGGAGTAGTTGATAGATTTTATGCCAAACAAGGCACTCATCCCGATAGCGCTGTGGCGATGGAGTTCGCTCAGGCGCTGCATAGGAGTATTGCATGAATTTCATCGACACGGCCTGGATCTCTGTCAAGGCCGGTGATGGTGGTGCCGGACACATCTCATTTCGACGAGAAAAGTATGTGCCAAAGGGCGGACCCGATGGCGGTAATGGTGGCAATGGAGGTAACGTGGTGGTGCAGGCCGAGCGTCAGCTTGGCACCCTGCTCGATTTTACGTACCGGCGTCACTACACGGCTGATAACGGCGCAAATGGCGGCAAGAGTAATTGCACGGGTCGCAGTGGCGACGATATCGTGATCTCTGTTCCGGTTGGTACTGTGATCCGTGATCGTGAGACGGGCGAGCAGATAGCAGATCTCACCCAGCACGGGGAACGCTGTGTCGTGGCCCGCGGAGGACGGGGCGGCAGAGGCAACTCAGAATTTGTCACATCCATCAATCAGGCACCACGCCAGGCCGATCCCGGCACGCCGGGAGAAGAATACACACTTGAGTTCGAACTCAAGCTTCTCGCCGATGTTGGATTAGTTGGGTTTCCAAACGCTGGCAAGAGCACACTCATCTCGACCATTTCTGCAGCTAAGCCAAAGATTGCTGATTATCCCTTCACAACACTCGTGCCTAACCTAGGTCTTGTGCGTGTTGGGGAGTACCGTAGTTTTACGGTGGCCGACATTCCGGGATTGATCGAAGGAGCGCACGAAGGTAAGGGGCTCGGAACGCAGTTTTTACGTCATATCGAGCGTACCGCTGTTTTGCTCTTTCTCATCGATGCGCAATCGCTGGATCCAGAGCACGACCTTGCCGTCCTACGGTCTGAGTTAGGATCGCATTCTCCGCATCTCCTTGAAAAACCTTGGCTTGTGCGGATCACGAAGGGTGATATTCTAGGCAATGAGCTCATCAACGAGATCCAGCAAAGCCCCTTTGCTAACAAGCACAATGCCCGGGTGATTTCGGCAGTTTCAAGTATCGGTATCAAAGAACTCGTGGAAGAGCTCTGGAAGTATGTTTCCGAAATGCGGTCGGCAGATCCATGTTGATATTTTTTGGCACGGGGCTTGATTGGTGAAATTCCGTTGGAAAGTATGTGCCTTAGGAGTATCGACCATTCCTAAAACTCTGTTCTTAGGTTTGGCAGATAGCCTCAAGTGCTATATTTTCGCATCCATGCGCAGGAAGCCCCGTGGGGTGTCGTGTGCATTTGTGTGTACGACATAGCAACTATGACGATAAACATGAATAACAATATTTCAACGTTTCATTTGGAGGATCGTATGAATCGATTCGATTCCGCGTTCTCGTCTTCACAGCGGAGCAACCCGTCATGGGTACGTTTCGTATTGATGGCGTTTCTGCTCACTATCGGTACGCTGTCTTATGTGTCAGCGCAATCGATCAACCGTGCTTCGCCAGCCGGCAATGTCAACCAGGCATGCGAAGGCCAGCAGGTCACGTACAACACTGAAAACCTCGGTGTTGGCGGCGGTGTTTCGTACACGTGGACTGTCGTAGGTGGTTTCTTCGTAACCGGCAACGGTACGCCATCAATTACGGTGCAGTGGCAGAATCAGGGTAACCAGTCGCTCACGATCACACGTAACAACTTTGGAAACGTTACAGGCACAACGATCAACGTGGCTGTTAGCCGCACTCCAACACCAGCTGTTGGTGGACCGAACGTTGTCTGTATCAACACTGAACACACCTATTCGACACCAGCAGTTGCAGGTAGCAACTACACATGGAACATTACACCAGCTGCAAACTGGGTGAACATTGGTGGTGCTCCTCCAGGAGCCAACTTCATCAATGTTCGTTGGATCCAAACTGGTAATGCTACAGTATCGGTTACCGAGACAGCTATTGGTGGCGTATGTAGCGCAACAGCTTCGGCAACGGTCATCGTAAATCCAATTCCGACTCCTAATGTGCAGTCAGCAACTGGATACGGTAACCCAACAACACGTCGTCCTGGCATCGTATGTCAGAGCTCAACACACACATACAATGTTGGTGCAACACCAGGCAACGTATTTCAGTGGACTGTAACGGGAGGAACAATCCTCGCTGGTCAGAACACAAGTACGGTTACTGTACAGTGGGGTAACGCTGGCGTTGGTACGATTGCGTGCCGCGAGACAGTGCCTGGTTCAGTATGCACGACTACAGATCTTGATTCGATCAACATCCGTCAACAACCACTTCCGAACATCACAGGCAACGTCACTAGTGCTTGCTCGAATGTTCAGCACGACTACACAACGCCTCTCGTAGCCGGAAATTCGTACAGCTGGACTGTTACGGGTGGATCCTTTACTCAGATTGCAGCGAACGCGGTCCGCGTTAACTGGACTGCTCCTATCTGGCCAAATGCCAATACAGGTACAGTAAACGTAACTGAGAACGTCATCGATGTTCTTCCTGCAACATGCAACTCAACAATGGGTACTTCGGTAACGGTACGTCCGGTGCCACCAACACCTGTTGTTAGCGGTCCTTCTGTTGTTTGTGCTACAGACCTGACAAACACGCCTCCAACGAACAACACAGTAACGTACACAAGTAGCGTTCCAACACAAACAGCAGCCTCTGGTACGATCTCGTATCAGTGGGTAGTTGTAAACGGTACGGTCATCAGTGGTCAAGGCACTCCGTCGATCACTGTACAATGGCCAGACCTCTCGGTGACAGGTACAGTGAGCGTTGTCCATACATCAAGCTTTGGCTGTGTCAACGCAGGTTCGTTGAACGTGGTAGTAAACCCACTCCCAGAGCCTAAGGTTGTCGGTGCTGCAGTAGCTTGTCAAAACACAGTTGAGAACTATAGCACAAACGGCGTTCCTGGCAACTCTTATTCATGGGCGCTTACAGGCGGTAACTTCATCCGCGCTGGCCAAGGCACACCAAACGTTGCTGTTGAATGGACTCTTCCAGGTACAGCGACACTCACGGTGTCAGAAACAAACGCTTTCGGTTGCACGGTTCAAAATGCAATGACAGTTACTGTCAACGCTCTTCCAGCTGCTACTCTCCGCGTCTCAGGTCCAACAACATTCTGCCCAACAGGCGACATCACAATCTGTGCTCCTATCGGCTTCACGAAGTACGTATGGAACACAGGTGAGACAGCTCGTTGTATCGTAGCTCGCACGTCTGGTCAGTACTACTGCATCGTGACAAACGGCAACGGTTGCTCAGACACATCAGACATCGTAACACTGAACGTTCTTGCTGGCCCACAGCCAACAATCGCTCTCAGCGGCCCAACGACATTCTGTCAAGGTGGCAGCGTTGTTCTTACAGCACCAGCTGGCTTCAATGCATACCGTTGGTCAACAGGTGAAACAACACAGTCAATCACTGCAGCAGCTACAGGCAACTACACAGTTACAGTAGCTGACAACAATGGTTGCACAGGCACATCCGCTGAAGTTGACGTAACAGTTAACCCAGCCCCAACACCAAAGCTCACAGTAACTGGCAATGCTAACTTCTGCGCTGGCGACAGTGTTGTGATTTCAGCACCAGCTGGCTATGCTTCATATACATGGGTTGGTCGACTTGTTGGCGGTTCATATGGCACAGAGCGTACGATCGTGGTCAAGGCAACTGACACAGTCTTCTGCCAAGTTGTTGACATTTTTGGTTGCTCTGGTGTATCTGACACAGTTGGTGTGAAGACACCACCAGTTGTCAAGCCAGTAGTCACAGTAGTCGGTTCGACAACATTCTGCACAGGCGGTGCAGTGAAGCTTGTTGCCAACGATGGTTTCAACGCCTATGTATGGTCAAACGGTGCTAACGGACAAGAAGTCACGGTTACAGAAGCAGGCGACTACTTTGTTACGGTCATCGACAAGGCAACGAATTGCCCAGTAGCTTCTACGGTAGTTAAGGTTGTTGTTAACGAAGCACCTGGCAAGCCTATGATTTCCCGCGAAGGCGATGTCCTCACAGCGAAGACAACATCAACGAATGTTGAAGGCTGGTCATGGAGCCGCAATGGTGCCGAAATCGTAGGTGCAGATCAAAGCCAGTATCGTGTCGGTATGCCTGGTGTATACACAGCAACTGTTAAGGTTCCTGGTTGTACATCTACTTCAGACGAATTTGAAGTTGTATTCACAAGTGTAAACGAAGATGTAGTTGCTGGTGAGTCAGTTATGGCTGTCTATCCAAACCCTACAAACGGTCGCGCTACTCTGTCAACTACACTTGCTCTTACAGGCTCAGTACGTATTGACATCACAAACGCTCTTGGTGAGCGCGTTCTTTCGGTGAATGAAGTTGCATCAGGTGCAGCTTTCGGAGCATCGATCGACATGACAAACCTTTCATCTGGTGTATATAATGTTGCTTTAACTTCAGGCAACAATACATGGGTTGTTAGCGTAGTTCGTCAGTAAGACATTACGAGAGAATTTCTCTTCAAGGGGGCGCACATTTGTGCGTCCCCTTTTTTTATGTTGCTATGGAAACATTTCCGGCCGCTAAACGTTGAACAAGTTCTATGCGTACTAGCCTACGAAATATCGTCTTCACAGTCGTCGTTGTGTTCTGTTGCTGTTATGCCACTGTCTCTTCTCAGTGGCGTGAAGTGCAGATTCCTCAGCCATATGCTGATGGATACTACCTGGACGTGTACTTCTTGCCTTCCAATCCAGATCTAGGTTGGGCTTGCAGCATGGAAGGTCACATTGTTCGCACAACCGATGGCGGGAGAACTTGGCGCGGCTTTACTATCCCTGGTGCGTTTCTTGAATATGTTCAGTTTATAAATCCACAAACGGGTTTTACCTCTGGACAGGGTGGTGTGTTTCGATCCGATGATGGTGGAGCAAGCTGGATTGATATCACGCCTACACCTATGGTGCAAGAAAAGGGATGGGGATCATATTGGCTAAATGATCGGGTTGGTGTCTATCTCGTGGGAGGTTGTGCTACGAACAGACAGGCGTTCTACCGCACCTCTGACGGTGGAAGAACATGGTCGGTGTTTGTTGGCAATGAGTTGCAGAGTGGACTTAGTGATGCCCTTTTGTATGATGACGGTACGGGATGGGCTGTAAGTAGTGGTGTACTTTGGCGAACCGAAGACTTCGCGCGAACATGGTACCGCTTTTCCTATACGGGACCTCGCTATTGGACCGAAGAGATCGCAGTAGCCGGCAGATCTATTCTGCTTCCTACTTCCGGTCTTGATTGCGATGGGCAGGCCCGCAATGTTGGCTCGCTTCGCTTTAGTCGTGACGGGGGTGTGTCCTGGGATGAGTTTCAAACAAGACAAAACATGTTCGGAACGTTTCTCCTCTCGGAAACAGTGGGATGGGGCGTTGGCGATAATCGCACGGTGCTCTATACAGAAGACGCAGGAAGATCGTGGACGCTGCGGAACTGCGGCATACGGGGCAACATCGACGATATCTACTTTATCAACGATACTCTAGGATGGGCGGTAGGGCAAGGAATCTATCGGTCGAACTTTAACTCGAGCAACTCTTCTATAACAATCACACCGCCCGAGCCCGTCATACGAATCTGTCCTGGAGATTCATTGTATGTCGAGGCGCGTGGTCCATTTGGCGAGTATCGTTGGAACGATAATGTTGTTGCAACAGGGCGCGTGCTCAGAGATACGGGTACGTACATTGTCCGCGCGTACGATTCGTTAACGTGTGTTTTTGTAGCAGATACGATTCGTCTGCTTGCAAAGAGCACATATCGACCATTGATCACTGCTTCCAAGACGTTGATCTGCGAAGGCGACTCCGTAACACTTACAGTAAATGGTCCAGTCCGCAGTCGTCGATGGAATACCGGAGATACAACGTCATCTATCGTTGTTCGAGGCAGTGGTCCATATACATGCACAGTGATCGACAGTGCAGGGTGTACAACAACGACGCCAGCGTTAAGCATCGTTGTTAACAAGAATCCACGTCCAACGATAACAGCTAGTCGCAGCTTGATCATGTGTTTGGATGACACAGTTCAACTAGGCACATCTGAGCCTTTTTCAACATATGCTTGGTCTACTGGTGCGACATCGTCAACCATCAGGGTTACTAATAGCGGACGGTACTATCTCACAGTGATCGATCGTAACGGATGTATTGGAGGTAGCGACACCGTTGAGGTCACCGTGCTCAACACGCGCAATAAAACCGAGATCCAGTTTGACGCGGGTTCGCCAGGCATCGTGACGCTTGAGACTCACGACGTAGGCGAGTTAGTATGTCGAGATCTTTTGGTGCGAAATCGATCTACAACTGAAAGCCTCATTATCCCAGAGGCGAGATTCGTTGGAAACGTTTACTTCTCAGCTCCACAAAGTCAGTTCCCCATTGCCATTTTGCCAGCTGCTACGGGCGTTATTCGAGTGTGTGCCTCTGCCCAAGATCTTGGTAAGATTCGTGATACTCTCGTTATCCAGGATACATGCTCTGCAGTAACCGTTCCGTTTGAATCCCAAGGTGATGCTATCGAGTTAACGGGTACTGCACTCTGTAATATCGATGTACACACAACTATCTACAGAGCTGGAAGTGCTTGGCGTCTGCGAGCCCCGTTCCCTGTGCCAGCCTCTACGTTGCTAAAACTAGGGCTTACAGCGCCATCGGGATATCAAGGTGAAATTCGTGTACGACTTCAGACAGCTCACGGGGACATCGTTCGTGAAGTTGCATTCCAGTACGAAGAAGGCGCCCAGGACGTAGCTTTAAACGTTAGCGGAGTGCAAACGGGTATGTACCTGCTAGGTGTCGAGGATGCCGAAGGTCATATCGCTACATATCCAGTCATAGTCGTGCAATAAGTTCGTAGTTTGCAAGCATGGCACGTATGATTTCGCTCGATCCGCGTGTTACGCGGATGAATATTGACTCTGATTCTGCACCTGAGCTCGAGCCAAAACCTGAGCTCGATCAGTTCCAAACCTTCGAGGTCTTTCATCAAGCCAAGTCTGGTGCACATCATGTGCACGTTGGAATTGTGCATGCACCCAACGCCGAAATGGCCATTCTGATGGCGAAAGAACAATTTGCACGAAGGGGGCAGACAGTGAATCTGTGGGTCGTTAATACCCGCGACGTTGTTGCTATGGCCACGGCCGACGCAGACGTTTTTTCTACGACACCTGAAAAGACCTACCGCGATGTCGGAGCCTACATGGTTCGCAACAAGGTTGAGGCCTTCAAGAAACAGCAACAAGAAGGACAGAAACCATGAATGCCTCTGCCTGTAAAGATCTTCTACTGCGTATGGCTGATGACGAGCTGATCATTGCTCACCGTCATTCGGAGTGGACAGGACTAGGCCCTTTGCTCGAAGAGGATATCGCATTCTCGTCGATCGCGCAAGACAAGCTTGGACATGCACAAGCGCTGTATGCGATCATGCATGAGCACTTTGGCGAGCCTGAACCCGATACACAGGCATTCATGCGCAATGAATCAGCCATGAAGTGCTGTCATTTCGTAGAACTCCCCAACGGTGAGTATGACTTTTCCCTCATGCGTCATTATCTCTTCGATGCAGCCGAATTCGTCCGTTGGACGGCCTTGACGCAGAGCAGCTTTGAGCCCCTTTCTAAACTTGCATTCAAGATTCGTGGAGAGCTGAAGTATCATCTCTACCATGCACAGACGTGGGTGAAGCAGCTTGGAGCCCAAGGCTCTGAAGAATCGCATGCACGCATGCAATCTGCACTTCGTGAGGCGTGGCCGTATGCGCTGGGGATGTTCGAGCCATCAGATGCAGACAATGCGTTGATCGAAGAAGGCGTCTTTGTTGGGGAGCAAGAGATCTATCAGCAATGGCTCTCGTTTGTGGCGCCAACGCTCACAGAAGCAACTCTTGAGATACCAACTGATGCAGAGCCGGTCTATGGTGGACGTAAGGGATACCATACCGAACACCTGCAGCCCCTGCTCACCGAGATGACTGAGGTGTATCGTATCGATCCCTCGGCAGAGTGGTGAATATGACCAAAGAAGACGTTTTTCAAGCAATTGAGCGTGTTACCGATCCAGAGATCCCGACGATCTCTGTCGTCGACATGGGAATCATCACTGGTGTCGAGGTAGTGGACGACAACACAGTTCGTGTTGTCATGACGCCAACCTTTGTTGGTTGTCCTGCAATCGACGTCATGAAACACGATGTCGAACAAGCCGTCCGCGAGCTTGGCGTTGAGAACGTTGTTGTTGATGTGAACTTCGATGTTCCTTGGACTACGAACCGACTAACCGAAAAGGGGCGAGCAGCACTGCTCAAGCATGGTCTAGCACCACCAGAACCTTTTGACACGCTGGCACTCGAGCTCGAAGTACTCAACAATGTGGCATGTCCATACTGCGGGTCGCATAACACAACGTTGAAGAGTCCGTTCGGTCCTACATTGTGCAGATCACTGCACTACTGCAATGCCTGCCTACAGGCCTTTGAGGGATTCAAACCAGTCTAAAATTGCATAGACGTCTGGACGTAAAACTGACGTCCGACAAGTCCCGGGATCCGAACAGGAGCTACAACGTCGAGTGCATTTTGTACACCTGCACCGAGTTTGACCTCCTGGCTCCCGACATCAATGGTCGTCGTATATGATAGGTTGACGACGTTATAACCCGCTACGTATTCATCATCGCGATCTAAGACTTTGCGCGGCGGATTGGAGATTACAAACCCATTCTTATCAAGCGCCTCATCTCCGAACCGACCAATGAACTGGATGCGCAGATTGATGTTCGTTCGTTTGTCTGGTGTGTCGTACTGCAAGCGCAGGGTGCCACTGTTTCGTGAGCGTCCCCAGAGCCCCTTGTATTGTTCTCGTGTAAGTGCGCGGTCTATGTAGCCTGCCGTTCCGTTCTCGATAGCGTTCAACACCTGAACATCGGCAGCATCAAGCAATTGATATCCACCGGAGATCGTGAATAGGCCAAGGGGCTCATGAGCCAACGCAAGTGTGATGTTCGCCTCGACACCCTGCGTATAGGCCTGTGCAACATTGCGGTACGAATACACATCACGTCCATTGATCGATCGGACATAGTAGAACTCAATGAGATTCTCGAGATCATTTCGAAACGCTCTGACCTCTGCATTGTAGAGCAGAGCTGTAGATGTGCTGAGCTCTCGATGGCCATCTTCATAACGCAGGCTGATGTCGTAGGATAGACTTCGTTCAGGCACAAGCGTATTGCCTAGCCGTTGTGCCCCAAGAAGGTCGTAGCCTGCTCCAGCCAATCGGTTGGAGAACGTCACGAATAGCTGACGGAAGTCTGGGGCCTTAAAGCCAGAACCGATACTGGCTGATGCTCGCACGTGGTGATTCGGTTTCCAAAGCAGAGAAAACCTGGGGCTAAGTGCAGATCCAAAGACGGAGTTGTCATCATACCGACAACTCAACACATACGAGATCCACGACGTAGGTAGGCCCTCCCATTGCGCGAATGCCACACCTGTACGATAGAGGGGCGTTGATCCTATGGAATCCCGATACCGTGAACCCGAGATATCATCATAGATGAACTCACCGCCAACCATCAATCGATTGGAGACATTAAATGAAACGTCATACTGTGCATACAAGCGCCCGATACGTCTTCGCAGGTCATCAATCGATCCTGCATCACCCTGGACCGTATCAAAGTTGTATCGCTCATTGTATACCGACCCATAGGCCGTCATGTTCAGACGTGCGCGGCCAAGAGCGTACTCGAGACTTGTCGTACTCGAGAGGTCGGACTGTTCAACGCTGCCGGAATTTTGTGCAATCTGGCCAGCGACACTTTCAATGAACGTACCGTTGGAGGCCGACTGAAATCCTCGCAGCCACGACGTGAGCTTCCAACCTCTCTTAAATCGCCACTGGAGTTTGGCCTGTGCTGTCGCGTCTTCGTATCCGGCATACGGGATACGCTGGTTGTCGGAAAGCAGACTGAATGGGGCTTGCTGCTTGTAGTTCAAAAACCCTGAGAGCTCGAGACTATCAGATCCATATCCGAGCTCGGCGCGCGCTTCAGCAGGACCACGTGAAACATACTGAGCAAGTGCATTTCCATGCAGGCCGTCATCTGGCCGTTTCGTAATGATGTTTATCACACCGCCGAGGGCCTCGCTTCCGTACATGCTGCTCATTGGCCCCTTGACGATCTCGATACGTTCAACATTGCCGATGGAAAGACGTGTAAGATCAAGCACGCCAGCGACTCGACCGATTACTGGCTGTCCATCAATCAGGATCAATGTGTAATCGGGTCCAAGACCATTCATCTGAATGCCATTGCGAACCGTTCCGGTAAGAATGAGTCCAGTTTGCTCCTTGAGTACATCGCCTAGGTGCGCCATAGCAGTATTGGCAATGCGTTCCTTGCCGACGACTTCGACGCGCACCGGGGAATCTTTTAGGCGTATCTCGTTTCGAGTACCTGTTACAACAACCTGATTGGCTTGGATGACGCGCAGACTGTCAGTACTGTGCCTGGCATTTGAGGAATCAACTGAGAACGTGCGAGCTGCTAGGACGTGCGGTAGCAGTCCAACTGCAATCAGCACTACGTGGTGAAAAGACATGCGCAAAACTACGGCTCGCGAGTCGAGTTACGGCATCCAAACCACGGGGAAGGATTCAGGCTCACCGGCGCTTGTCGCTGTGACGGCATAGATGCCCTGACTAGCCTGCATCATGCTGACGCTGTAGCGAAAGTGTTGCGTTGCAGAAGTTGTGTGCACGATGTGCTGCTGCCATAGGGTGCTTCCGTCGATGCTAACGAGACGGATATCATACTCGCCCGGCGTTGTTGCTTCAACCGTGACGTCAATGGTTCGATCGTGTGGATTCGGAACAACACGGACAACTGGCTTTGAGAAGCTTCGTAGTAGGCGTCCAAGAAGATTACATCCGGTGATGAACAGCACGCCCGAGCGCATGTTCATGTTTGGACAGTGTTCAGCGAGCCACTCTACATTTTCCCACGTCGTTGGTGTATTCACCGTTCGACCGGCGAGCACAAGGCCATGGACCTCTGTGATCTTCTGGCGTGATGAAATGATGTCCATGTGCTCAATACGAATGTGCGATAACCGATCAGTACCACGCACAGAGGTACGAAGTGACCCGCGCTCAGAAGTTGCAGGGAAGAACGCTGTTGCGTCGTGCACAAGCGTGGCACGAAAATCATCTATGTGAAGTGGGACAGCATCGGCGGGGACTTCCACAAAGACAGGGATGCCAATGCTGTCTTCTCCGGCTGATGCGGTGATGCTGCCGGCTATCAAACGAATAGGAATCGTGTCACGGACGGTAACTGTAAGCTCTGCCGTCTGCATGCAGCCAAGAGCATCATACCCCACAACACGATAGGTAGTGGTCGTGTCTGGTCGAGCATACGGCGATGGCGATGTCGAATCACTAAGCCCAGTGCCAGGAGTCCAACGATAGGTGATGGCACCAGAGCACTTGAGCTGTGTCACATCTCCACGGCAAATTGAAGTATTACCAGTTGTGCTCAGATTGATACGAGACACATACACGGTAACGGTGTCCTCTACCACACAATCGCCGGTCTGGGCGCGCATGACATATGTTGTCGTGACCGACGGAGTAGCAACCGGAGAAGTAGTGTTGGGGTCATCAAGCCCGTCGGCAGGCGACCACGAGATTTTCTCGGCAGCTCCATCGCTGAGGAGGCGTTTGCTGGCCCCCTGACAAAGCGAAATGTCTGCTCCAGCATTGATAAGCGGGGTGCGTGTTACGTTCACCACAACGGTGTCAAATGAAACGCAACCGTTGCTACTGATGCCTGCTGCGATGTACGACGTGGTAAGCTGTGGTGATGTTACCAACACTACGCCCGTATCGATCACTGTCCCGCTTATGGTAAGCCATTCAATTGTTTCGGCTGTCGATAACGCTGTTAATGATGCCTGCTGCCCCTGACAGATGCGTTGGTCGGATCCCGCCGAAACTGTCGGCGACGGCTTCGGTTGGATGCGAATCGTATCGTAGGCGATGCAGTCGCCACTCTTTGCAACGAGTGTGATATCAATTGTAGCGTCGCCAACGAGCACTCGTGTGGATGCCGAATACCTATCGAGAACGCCATAGCCACTCCACTCATGCATCGTACCAGTTGATGCAGTAAGTGTAACGGTATCGGAAGAGCAGATGAGATCTGGGGCAACAATATCTACAGCGAACGAATCCAAGACGTTTACCGTGACGGTATCAACGACGACGCATGAACCTGACGAAAGGCGCACGGTATAGACTGTCGAGCGATCCGGACGGGCAGTTGGATTGGGTGACGTTGGATCATCAAGGCCCGTGGTTGGACTCCACTGGTAGCCCGTTGCACCCTGAGCGCGCAGTTGTGCGCTTGCCCCCGCACAGATCGTCGCATCACCGCTGGCTGTCATCGAAGGCACGCGAACTAGAACCGTAGCAGTGTCTGAGCAACCATTAGCCGTTGAGCCGATCACTGTAAACCGCGTTGTTACGTTGATGGTAGCTGTCGGAGCAGCGATTCGCGCATTTGAAAGGGGCTGAGCAGGAAACCACTCGTATGATTGTGCACCTTGAGCACGTAATGTAAACGGCGTTCCTGGACAGACTGTGATTGCCGAATCAACCGTTACGTTTGGAGCCGCTTCAATGCGAATCGTGGTGGCAATGGTATCAGCCCCATACATATTGGAGGTAACAAGTTGGACGGTATATCGTCCCGGTGTGGAATAGCACACACGTGATGGACTGCGCTCATTTGAAAATGCAGGTGTGCCGCCTTCGAAGCTCCATGACCACGACTCAATAGGACCAGTGCTGAGGTCTTGGAAACTGGTACACGACCCTGCACAAAGAATACGCGGTTGCTCGAAGTTGGCATTTGGTAGTGCACACTGTGCGGCACGCTGTGAGGGCTCGATCAACATTGGACCGATAACATTGGGCAAACCAAGCCTCATTACGCCGCTCAAGCGCAACGCGTTGTCAACGTACTGTGATGATGGCCCGGGCAGATGGGGTGCATTAATGACGCTTAGAGACGACTCTCCAGGACGGCCCACATAGATCTTTCCATCTGGACCTAGCTGCATTGCAATCCAACTGTTGATGCCACGCACTTCGCCGACAATGATGCCAGACGCCGCGATCTGTTCGGAAGTTGTTCGTGTGATGTCGAACTGGTAGATCAGTGCTGAGGCTGAAGCAGATTCAGGAGACGTTGCCACGTAGAGCATCTTCCCGTCCAGAGAAAATGCGGCACCATAATGTGCTGTCCCGTTTCCAGACTGCATAACAGTTGTTGCGTTCGAGACTTTGCCAGATTCGCCATCGAAATCGAATACTTGCGTGTGTCCTGCAATCGAAGTAAGGACAAGTTTTCTGTTGTCTGGCGACACATGCATTTGCCCTGCATCCTTGACAGCCAACAATGGATTGCCAACGTTGGAAACAACAGGCAACGAGCGGAGCTCGTCTCGTGTAAGGTGTATGCTGTAGAAATGTCGAGACAGTCTGCTGCGCGTAATGATCCACCACCCTTCGCCGCGACAATCGGCGCCAGCCGTGAGATGTTCGGTGATATCACTGAGCAATAGCTCGTTCTTCGTCGAGACATCGCCGAACCCATTGTCTTGACGCATATCGACGATGCTGTAGTACAAGCACAGGCATCGAGAACTTGCATTCGTTGCTGTTACGGGAGCGGAATTGAAAACATAGTAGATGTTGGGTCTGCCAGGTGCTGGAACAATGAGTGCGCTCTGACTCGTCGAAGGATCTCCGAAGAGTCCGCGTCCGTTGGGCATCACATCATGAAGTCTGTTCCATACCGTGACGCCATCTGTGTAGAACAGTAGCTCGCCAGTTGTAGGATCGGAGATCGTCGCACAACCCTCGCTCGTCGAGAGTCTACCATCATCAAGGGGCTCAGCATTTCCATTCTTGAACGTCAGCCCGGCGTACTGTCCGAAGTACCATTGCTGTGATGTCTTTGGCTGACTCGATGCAGTGGTATGCATGAGAACTGCAAAGAAGATTGCAAGAAACACACGCAGGCAAACGCGCGCAGTAAGCACGTCGAGAACAACGCCGTATCGTTGGTAGCAAGCCATCAATTCATGCGTGGTCAAGATAGGTAAAAACAAGCCCCTTTCGGCATAAGCACTATTACCTGATTTTAACATTCTCGCACCTGCTCCAGGCGTAATTTCGAAGCGTCAGTTATCACTCACCAATGTGGTCGTATGGAAAAGAAAATCCTGGTGGTCGACGACGAGCAGGACATCCTAGACCTGATCTCGTATAACCTCTCGAAAGAGGGTTTTAAGGTCTTTACGGCCGGTGATGGAGTACAGGGCCTGGAGACGGCCAAGACATGTAAGCCTGACCTCGTGATCCTGGACATTATGATGCCAGGCAAGGATGGATTTGAGGTCTGCCGAGCATTGCGTCAGGACCCCGCGTTTGGCTCTACAGCCATCATGTTCCTAACTGCCAAATCAGGCGAGATCGATCAGATCTTGGGCCTCGAGCTGGGTGCCGATGACTACATCCAGAAGCCGATTTCCCCACGTGTGCTTCTTGCACGGGTAAAAACCATGCTGCGGCGTGGTAGCGACAACATCAAGACGGAGATGATCGCGGCACCCGAACTGCTCCGCGTTGGTAATGTTGAGATCAACCGGCAGAATTATACGGTTCGGGTTGATGGCAAGGAGATCTTCTTCCCAAAGAAGGAATTCGAACTATTGGCATTTCTTGCGTCAAACCGCGGCAAGGTCTTTTCCCGTGAATCCTTGCTTCGTCGGATATGGGGCGAAAGCGTCTATGTTATTGACCGTACGGTGGATGTCCACGTTAGTAAAATTCGTGAGAAACTCGGTCCTTACGGACATTGGATAGAAACCGTGAAAGGTGTTGGCTACCGTTTCACGGAACAGGTCTAACTTTGTTCATGATCGATGAACTCATGTTGTTTGCACTTGGTGCAATACTCGGTGGTATTGGAGTGTACTATGCGAGTCGCTTGCGCTCGCGGAGCCGGTTGCATGAGCCTGCCAAGAGGATTATCGACGTAACCTCTGCTATCACAGAGGGGGCTACAAGTCTTCGCATCGAAGAACTTCCGAATGCTCAGAGCGAACTGAGGCAGATTGCCACAAACATCAATCGCCTTGCTGAACGTGCATCGAGGGATATCGAGGAGATGCAACGCCTCGAGCGCGTTCGATCAGAATTCATTGCCAATGTATCGCATGAACTCCGCACGCCGATTTTCAGTGTGCAGGGCTACTTAGAGACGTTGCTTGATGGGGCGATGGATGATCCCAACGTCTCGATGCAGTTCCTCGAAAAGGCCTATCATAATGCGATGCGCCTAAATGCATTGCTCAACGACCTGATCGATATCTCACGGATTGAAAGCGGCGAGCTGAAGTTCTCATTTCGCTACTTCGATATCAATGACTTGATCCACGAGCTCGTTCAAACCATGCAGATCCGCGCTGAGCAGCGCTCTGTACATGTTGAATTGCGGCTAACGTCACAGGCCGTGGTATACGGCGATAAAGAGCGGTTGTCCCAAGTGATGACCAATCTCATCGACAATGCGATTAAATACAACGTTGAAGGCGGCACGGTTACCATTTCCACCACCTCGGCGAAAAAGGGGATAACGGTCTCTATTCGAGACACGGGCATCGGTATCCCCGCAGAGCACATAGAACGGATATTCGAACGGTTCTATCGTGTCGACAAGGACCGATCACGTGCTGTCGGAGGCACCGGCCTAGGTCTGGCTATCGTTAAGCATATCCTTGAGGCTCACGATGCAGAGCCCCGTATCAGTTCTGAATCAGGTAAAGGGACTTCCATAGAGTTCACACTGCGAGCCAATAACGACGCGTAGATCTACGCGTCGTATCAGTGAAGAACCGTTACCGGCGAGCTAATGATGGTATTGCCGCTCGTTACGACTACAACATAGAAACCTGAGTCGAGTGTGCCTGCTTCGATGATGAGATTCCGTGCATGCTGATGCCAAGTAGCATCGACCATTTGTCCAGCCGTGTTGTAGATGCTGATTGCATCAATTGCAACGTCTTGTCCTAGCGTGATGTTGATATGCTCATGTGCCGGCTGTGGTGCAATCTCCAGCGTGGTTAGTTCGAGATTGTCATCAACGCTCGAAACAACATCCCATGTGATGTCATCGACGTAAAAACCGTCGGACTGACGTGAGGCATTGCTGCGGAAACGCAGACGGGTGTAGATGGTGTCTCCGCGGTAGGCTGGAAACGTGACAACATCAGCGCGCCAGGCATCGTCTGCCTTGCTTGTATCCGACCAGCGAGTATCCTTGCTGGCATTCCACCAAGTCTGTGTGGTCCATGGACCGCTGAGTTGGTTAGCTGTTTCGAGGAACATCGTATCTGATGCGTCAACGAATGCCGCAACATGCATGCTCAGGCGCAGCGTTTGTCCAGCAGCAGATGCATTCCGATACGGATATAGGATGCATGTGTCGCGTCGATTTGGTTGGTATGGACCTGCTGGTGCGTAAGCGAACGATGCCGGAGCCGAGCGGAAGAAATTCGTCGTGCGGGCCCATGAACCATTCGTGATGTTCATTCGTGGCTGCTGTTCGAACGAAACAAGATTCGTTGAAAGCGATCCGGCAAATGCGATGAGTGTATCACTAGGAATACTGCTGTTGCCGTCCAAGTCAACAGCGCTGGCAGATATGCGATACCAGCCTTGGGTTGGTAACGAGAGTGTTTCGGTAACAACTCTGCCCGTGTCAGATGTTGTGTAGGAACGCATGATGCGCACCTCGTCTGCGTTGAATGCAAGCTGCGAAAAATTGACCAGCGCATTCACGGAGTCACGTCGAACAGTGGGCGTCCGAAACTGTGTGATGATAGAGATCGGCTCTTCCGTACCAACAGCAGAGAGAGCAACAGGAGGAGCAGGTTCTCGTGAGCCCCCTGCAAAGGCAGAATCAATCTGAATTGTGCTGGAGTCGCGTCCGTCTGTTGTAACTGCCACAAGTGCGTAGCGATACTGCTTGTACTTGACAAGACCAGTGTCGACATAGGACACAGATTCGGCTCCGAGAGTTGCCAAGGGGCTTCCGTCGCGGTAGAGATGGTAGCGGAAATCCGCAGCAGAAATCTGCTGACCAAATGCACGCGTCGTGACTGGCAGCCATGAGCAGGCAATCGTTGTTGGAGCATCCGGTATTGTGCGGGCATCGAATCCAAGAGGTGCTTGTGGTGCTCGCGTACGAACGATAGCCAAATACATGTCGTTGTCGGCACGGTTGACGGCTGCATTACGCATGTCAACCCACGATGGATACACGATTCCATTGTAGAAATCACATCCGGAGTAGTCGCCGGCAAATGTGTTGCCAGCGAATGGGTTGTTCCGTAGGTCGTTATTGCCATCACCAACGCGACGATCGACCCATGTTTGTCCACCATCACTCGACCAACTAACGTAGGTACGGACATCAATGTTGGCAATGTCGTCTCGACTATCGCTGTACATCACAGCTAGTTCGCCGTTGGTAGGGTCCACTGCTGCCCATGCCCAAAACTGGTCGTTCGTTGTGTCGGAATGCACAACGCGAGCTGCAGACCACGTGTTGCCATTATCGGTTGATCTCGAAAAGTAAACATTGGGATAATTGTCTGCTGCCCATGTCAGATACATCCAACCATTGCGTGCTCCACCGGTGTTGTCGATGGTAAGACTTGGATAGCACTCTGCGCGCACAACGCCTTTCACACGGGAGTTAGACTGTCCGTTGATCGTGCTCTTTATACCGAATGGTCTATAGTTCTGGATGATGCGCGGAGCAGAGAACGTTGTTCCACCATCAACAGAACGTGCATAGCGCAGGGCACTTTCGGTACCGCTGTTCCAGACAACATGGATGCTGCCATCAGGTCCGGTACGGACGAGTGGAAAGCTCTGACCAAACGTAGTGGCCTCGCTCGTGCCCGGGAATCGATCGCTAACGGCAACAGGAACAGACCATGTAGCCCCTTGGTCGGTACTCTTTGAGAACACGATCTGTGTGGAAGAGTCACGATTGATCACGCGCTTCCACGGTGTATAGAGCGTGCCGCGATATGGCGATGAAGATGCCGTATCAACATGGATGTAGTACTTGTCTTCGAACGACGAATCGGCTGTTTGTGTGCCCGTATGGATAATGACAGCTGTATGCTTCATGTCCCAGGTCTTGCCCCCATCAGTTGTGGAGCTCACGAATACAGCGTTCTCACCGAACTGAACGTTTCCAGTTCGACGGAATCCACCATACATCAGGTAGCCCTTGCCGTTATGATCAAAGCATACGGATGGATCGTTCGACGACGTCCACCCTGGCCGAGCAGTACCGAGAGTGATGTTGTTCCAAGATCTACCGCCATCAGTGGAGTAATATGCCCACGTTGATGAGTTGCCACGATAGTCAACGGCCGAGCCCAAGAGGTTGTTAGGATTCCGTGGGTTGACTGCGATTGAGGACTCATTCTGCACAGGTAGCTGATCATTTTCGGGAGCAATGGCGTTCACATTCTCGAACAGCGTCGGCAAACGATTCTCTTCTACGAACGGCACCATGGCAACTGTTTTATCGTTCGTAACGACAGGTGTTGGATGAGCTCGTTCCATGTGCCGCTCATGAATGTTATCCTGAGCAGATGCTACGTGTGCGAAGACGAGGCTTAGGGCGAGAAGGAGTCGGACGTTTTGCATTCCGAAAATTAACTACCAACACCACGACATCCCCACATCCTGGCCATTACAAACAACAAGCCCGCACCGGTGGTGATTCGGTGCGGGCTAGCGCCGTCGAGGGACTGGGATAGAAACCCCTATCCATCGTGATTACTTTTCGTCGACAACCGTAAAGTCTGCGTCTTCAACCTTGTTGCCATCGGCCCCTGCTTCTGTAGCACCACCATTATCGGTTGGCTGTTGTTGCGTGGCAGATGCATCCTGGTACATCTTGGTTGATGCCTCACTCCAGAGCTGGTTCAGTGCATCCATTGCAGGACGGATGTCCGATGGGTTGTTTTTGGACGCATCGGCGAGACGGTCTTTTGCTTTCGAGATACGATCCTTAGTGTCGGTATCTAGCTTCTCATCAAATTCTTTGAGTTGCTTCTCGGTGCTGTAGACCAATTGATCAGCCTGATTGCGCAGCTCGATCTCTTCCTTGCGCTTCTTGTCTTCTGCGGCATGATCCTGGGCATCGCGCTTCATCTGCTCAACCTCGTTCTTGTCGAGTCCGCTTGAGCCGGTGATGCGGATGTTCTGCTCCTTGTTCGTTGCCTTGTCCTTTGCTGTTACGCTCAGGATACCATTGGCATCGATATCAAAGGTGACCTCGATTTGTGGAACTCCGCGGGGTGCCGGAGGAATTCCGTCGAGGTGGAACTTGCCCAGCGTCTTGTTGTCGGCCGCCATCGAGCGCTCACCCTGAAGGATGTGGATCTCAACGGAAGGCTGACTATCTGACGCTGTCGAGAACGTCTCTGTCTTACGGTGTGGGATCGTGGTGTTTGATGGAATCATCGGCGTCATCACTCCACCCATCGTTTCGATACCAAGCGAAAGCGGAGTTACGTCGAGCAGGAGAACATCCTTGACGTCGCCCGAGAGTACGCCCCCTTGGATCGCAGCACCAACAGCAACAACCTCATCTGGGTTAACGCCCTTTGAAGGCTC
>CAZAGH010000005.1:33809-42919 GCA_964484755.1 uncultured Melioribacter sp.
CCCAAGTAGTCTTCGGCTGTCTGCTTCATCTTCTGCAGAACCATGGCCGAGATTTCAGGGGGCGAGTACAAACGTCCATCGATGTCGACGCGAGCTGTATTGTTGTCGCCTGCGACAACTGCATACGGAACGCTCTTGGCTTCATCGGAGACTTCGCCCATTTGGCGTCCCATGAAGCGCTTGATCGAGTAGATCGTATTCGTTGGGTTTGTAACTGACTGACGCTTTGCTGCTTGACCAACAAGGCGTTCTCCGCTCTTTGTGAATGCAACAACAGATGGCGTTGTGCGCATGCCCTCGGTATTGGCAATCACAACTGGTGTTGTGCCTTCCATGACGGCTACACATGAGTTCGTCGTGCCGAGGTCAATTCCGATAATCTTACCCATTGGGCTTCCTTCAACCTAGAAATGTGAGTTATGGTGCTGGTTATGAAATGCGAACATCAAGTTCCTTGTGCGCCGACGGCTCCTTTTTCGGAATCGATACGGACAGCACTCCGTCTTTGAAGTTTGCCTTGATGGCTTCTGTCTTGAGGTCCTTCGGAAGAGAGAACGACCGAGAGAACGAACCGTAGTTCCGTTCAATGCGCGTGTAGTTCTTTTCTTCAAGCTTGGCTTCGCGCTTCTTCTCTCCGCGAATCGTCAGAACACTGTTGTCGGTGATCGTGATCTTGACGTCGTTCTTTTCAAGACCAGGAAGCTCAGCGTTAAACGTGACAGCCTCTGCTTCGTCGCAGATGTCGACACGTGGTGTGAACTCTCCGATCTCAAAACGGACGCCGCCGTCTTGAAAACCGTCAAAAACTTCATTCATGCGACGAAACACGGTATCGATACCGCGAAATGGATCAACTTTGATCAGGGACATGACTGGTCTCCTTGTGGTGATGAGGATTGACATCTGTTTGTCTCCCAATGGCCATTGGTGGAACATCGCTTCTGACGTTTCACTTGGAAAATCGTGCCAAACTGGAAAAACTGCCGTAATGGCAGTCGTACGCTCTAAGTCAATGTCAGGCCGACAGTTGTACTCCGCGCGAACATGTCATTTTGTCGTACGTAGGCGCTTTGCACCCACATATCGACGAGACCAATACGAATCGGAGAATGGGGCAATGCTCACCCCCTTCGAAGAGGAGCTATGGATGAACTGCCGCTCGTTCAGTGCAATTCCCACATGATTAATCTTGCCGCCATTGATAGCAAAGAAGACAAGATCGCCCCCCTGGATATCCGCTCTGTCCACAGGTGTGCCGTGGCTGAACATATCGGCCGAGATCCTCGGTAGCGAGGTCCCTTGCGCTTGGAAGCAGTACATCACGAAACCGGAGCAATCGAAACAATTGGGAGTAGTCCCAGCAGAGCAGTACTCGGTACCCAGGAGGTCCATAGCCTGCTCGATAACAGCTCGCATGGCAGGGGGCTCTGTGGTACGCACCCTTGAGGAGGAGCACGAGGAGACAAGGAGAGCTCCGATTATGATGGCACGATATATCGTGCCCCACGCACGATCCCCATCACGGGCACGATACATCGTGCCCCACGCACGATCCCCATCACGGGCACGATACATCGTGCCCCACGCACGATCCTCACGGGCACGATACATCGTGCCCCATGCACGATCCTCACAGGCACGATATATCGTGCCCCTTAGGATTCGCGCTTCTCCGGAAACAAAATTGATGCGATAATGCTCAGGGCCAAGACGCCTGCGATGACGCCGAGCGCACCCTCGATTGGGACGTGGTACCAATCCTGGATGAACATTTTGACGCCGATAAAGCTCAGGATGATGCTCAAGCCGTACTTGAGGTAGTGGAAGATGCCCATCACACCAACAACGGCGAAGAAGAGTGAGCGAAGCCCCATAACGGCGAAGACGTTCGAGGTGAAGACGATAAACGGGTCTTTGGTGACGGCGAAGATGGCCGGGATAGAGTCAACAGCGAAGATGAGGTCTGTGAACTCTACCACAAGAAGCACGAGGAAGAGCGGTGTAAACCAGCGGACGCCATCTTTCATGATGCTGAAGTTGTCTTGATGGTATCCGTCTGTGATGCGGAAATGACGTCGTGCGTATCGAACAATGAAGTTGTTCTCGATATCGGCTTCGTCCTCGCTGCTGAAGGCCATCTTGATGCCGGTGAAGATCAAGAAGGCGCCGAAGACGTAGAAGATCCAGTGGAATGTTGCGATCAGCGCTGCTCCCAAGCCGATCATGATGCCGCGCATGAGCAGTGCGCCCACGATACCCCAGAAGAGGACTTTGTGATGGTATTGGGGGGCAACCTTGAAGTACTTCAAGATCAGAATGATCACGAATATGTTGTCCACGGATAACGACTGTTCTAACAGGTATCCTGCTAGGAACTCTCCAGCGGCTGTTGGCCCCTTTTCATAATACACGAAGACATTGAAGGCCATTGCCAGGGATATCCAGAAGGCAGTCCAGCCAACAGCTTCACTAACTTTCACGACGTGCGGTGTTCGATTGAAGACACCGAGGTCGAGAGCCAACAGGAATAGTACGAGGAGGATAAATCCAGCGTACAGAATTGGGTCGGGTATATGTGGTAGCATAGAGGTATAACGAATTTACGACCGTAGATTGTACAAATGGGTCCGTTAATTCTTATCGATGGTATGTCGCTGGTTTTCAGAGCATACCATGCATTACAACGCACCGCGATGCAGTCGCCTTCCGGTGAACCGTCATTTGCAGTGTTCGCATTTGCAAACATTCTTACGTCACTCCTCGACAAGCATTCGCCCGATGCCATTGCCGTTGTGTTCGATACACCCGAGCCAACGTTCCGTCACGAGCTGTACGACCAATACAAGGCGCACCGTGATGCGTTTCCTGAGGATCTGGTTCCTCAGCTAGCCCGGATTAAGAGTATGATTACCATGCTTGGACTCGAGATGGTGGAGATGCCAGGATTCGAGGCCGATGACATCATCGGGACGATCTGCAAGCGTGAGAGTAACGATGGACATGAGATCCTTTGTGTGACGTCTGACAAGGATTACTTCCAGCTCGTCAATAACAAGGTCAAGATCCTGCGTCCTGGAAAAGATGTTGGTGAGTATGAGGTGATGGACGCCGAGAAAGTGCGGAATAAGTTTGGCGTTGGTCCTGATCATGTCATCGATGTCTTGGCATTGATTGGAGACTCATCCGACAATGTTCCGGGCGTCAAAGGCGTTGGTGAGAAAACGGCGATCCCCCTCATTGAAAAGTACGGCTCGCTTGAAGCACTCTATGAGCATCTCGACGAGGTAGAGCGCGAGTCGGTCAAGAAGAAGCTCGCCGAGCACCGCGATGAAGCGTTTCTCTCCAAGACGCTCGTGACGATCCACACCGACGTCCCTATTGATGCAAAACGTGTGGCACTTGTGCGCAAGCCGATCGACTCTCCGGCACTTGATGCGTTTTGCGAGGAGATGGGGTTCCATACGCTTCGCCGCAAGTTTGCTAAGTATGCCCCGACAGAATCTTCTGAGAACCCGCAGGTTGTGGAAGAGCCTCACCGTCTGAAGACCATTGCAGATGTAGCGCACGATTACACACTCGTTGATACTCCAGGTGGCTTCGCTCAGATGATCGAAGATCTGTCGGCGGCTACAGAGCTATCATTCGATCTAGAGACAACGGGTCTTGATGCGATGCAATGCTCAATTGTTGGTATAGCACTCTCAGCGATCGAGGGCAAAGCCTACTATGTCGACGTCGACGATAGTACGATCACTGACGAGGGCTCGCTTTTTGGTGGACATGAAGACCGTCATGGGTTGCCCCTTCCCGAGGTTCTTCCTGCGATCAAGGGGCTTCTCGAGCGCGAAGATCTGCCAAAGGTGGGTCAGAACGCCAAGTTCGACATGCTCATCCTAAGCAGGTATGGTGTTGATGTTCGCCCCTTAGCTTTTGACAGCATGCTGGCCAGCTATGTGCTCGATCCCGACAAACAGCACAACATGGATGCATTGTCGGAGCGTTGGCTGCACTATTCGCCGATCTCAATCACAACACTCATCGGAGAGAAGAAGTCAACGCAAAAGTCCATGCGTGACGTTGATGCGGCTCGTGTAGCCGAATACGCTGCCGAAGATGCTGATGTTACGCTTCAGTTATGCCACAAGCTTCACGACGCACTCGCTGAACAGGATCAACTTGAGTTTGCAAGAACCGTTGAGTTTGCAACCGTTCCTGTGCTTGTTACCATGGAGCGAAATGGCGTCTGTGTAGATCCAAGTGCGTTAAGTGGACTCGGTGAATTCATGCGTAGCGAGGCCAAGCGACTCGAAAAGGAGATCTGGGAGGAGGCCGGTGAGGAGTTTACGATTGCTTCTCCGAAGCAGTTAGCCGAAGTCTTGTTCGAAAAGCTTATGCTTCCATCGTCAAAGAAGACGAAGACCGGATATTCAACAGACTCCAGTGTTTTGACGGAGCTGGCCGAGACCTATCCAATTGCACAAATGATCCTCGACTACCGTCAGGTAGAGAAGCTTCGGTCCACATACGTCGAATCGCTTCCGAGGCTCATCAATCCAGCGACGGGCCGCGTACACACAACATTCAATCAGACAGTAGCTGCCACAGGACGTTTATCATCGACCGATCCGAACCTGCAGAACATTCCAATTCGCACCGAGCTTGGTTTGCAGATACGTAAGGCCTTTGTTCCGCAACGACCGGGACATGTGATCGTCTCTGCCGACTATTCGCAGATCGAACTGCGCATCATGGCGGCTATCTCACGAGATCCAAATCTGCTTGCCGCATTTGCTTCGGGTGCAGACGTTCATGCTGCCACGGCCGCGATTCTGCATGATGTGGCAATAGAGGATGTGACCTCCGACCAGCGTCGCGTGGCGAAGACCGTTAACTTCGGCATTATGTATGGTCTCGGAGCCTTTGGACTTGCCCAACGTCTTGGAATCTCCCGAACAGAAGGTCAGCAAATCATCGAAAACTACTTCGCGAAGTATCCCGGCATCAAGGAGTATATCGATTCAACGATCACTACAACGCGTGATCGTGGCTATGCCAGCACGCTACTTGGACGTCGTCGATACTTTCCGCTTATCAATGCATCGAACAGAGGACTCCGCACGGCCGCTGAGCGTGCGGCCATCAACATGCCAATCCAAGGAACGGCTGCAGACATGATGAAGCTAGCGATGATTCGCGTTCACAACCGCATGCAGCACGATGGCTCGTCAGCACTCATGATGCTGCAGGTGCATGATGAACTTCTCTTCGAGGTAGCAGAAGGTGATGCAGCGGCGCTTCGCGAGATGGTAAAACGGGAGATGGAGCAGGCTCTACCGCTCGACGGAGTGCCTGTTATCGTCGAAACTGGTCAGGGGGCTTCATGGTACGAGGCGCATTAGGCGTGATGAAAGCGTAGTTTTGCATCATGTCAACCCTTGTTGCACTTGTCCTTGGTCTCGTTCAGGGACTCACGGAATTCATACCGATTTCGAGCACGGCACATCTGACGATCGCCGGCTCGTTGTTTGGTGTTATTGACCCTGAGCACCCAGAACAGTGGACGGCATTCATGGCAACCATTCAACTTGGGACGCTTGCTGCCGTGCTGGCATATTTCCGTGACGACATCCAGCGTACGGTCAAACACTGGTTTCGTGAAAATCTCGGTCGTGATCGGCGGAGCTTCAAAGAGCAGACGCCCGAGTCACGTCTTGGCTGGCTGGTCGTGGTCGGGACGGTTCCCATCGTGGTTGTTGGATTAGCACTCAAGGACATCATTGAGGGTAGTCTTACGAAGGACCTCTCAATCATCGCGTTTTCACTGATCGGCATTGGCTTGCTGCTCTTGCTCGTTGAGCGAACAGCCAGATTTACAAGGTCAACTTCCGACCTTGGCGTGCTCGACGCCGTGGTGATCGGCACAGCACAGTGCCTGGCGCTTATTCCTGGGTCTTCGCGCAGTGGAACAACGATGCTCGCTGCATTGCTACGCGGGATGACCCGTGAGCATGCTGCACGTTTCTCGTTCTTGCTTTCGATACCTGCAATCCTCGCTGCCGGCGTACTTGAGTTTTACGAGCAGTCTTCGAACATCTCGTGGGAAAACGGTGGCATGCAGTTGGCTCTTGCAACAGCAGCCGCATACATAAGCGGATACTGGTCTATATCATTCCTACTGAACTACCTCAAGACCCGTACACTACTCTCGTTTGTGGTCTACCGTGTGGTTCTCGGAAGCATCATTCTCCTTACGGGGTGCACTCAGCCCCCTGCCAAACAGGAGAGCGTTCTCGAGAAGATTCAGCCTCCTGCCGAGACACTGGCAGCGCCAGAGCAACCTACGAGGCGATCAGTTGTCGCAACGGATACAGTCGTGGTCAAGACATCTATGGGGAGCTTTGCTGTCGAGCTTTATGGTACAGATGCCCCCAAGACGGTAGAGAATTTTCTCGCTTTGGTCCAGCGTAAGGTCTACAACGGGACGCATGTTCATCGCGTGGCAAAGAACTTCATCATCCAGATGGGCGATCCGTTGTCAAAAGATCTGCGGTCAAAGTCTGAATGGGGCAAGGGTGGCGAGACAGCTACGGGAGAGCCGTTGCCCGAGGAGCTTGATAAGACATTGCCCTCTGCTCAGGAAGGTTATCGTAAGGGCATCATTGCGATGGCTCGCAAGCAGGCAAGTGGTACGGGGACAAGTCAGTTCTTTATTTGCCTGGACCAGGCAATCAATTTGCCATACACATCTACGATTTTTGGAAACGTCATCGATGGTATGGAGGTTATTGAAGCTATAGGTGCTGTTGATGTAGAGCCGGGACCTCTCGGTGATGCAGACGGCATCCCCAAGAAACCTATTCGCATCGCGTCAATACAAGCAGTCAAACAGTAAACACTTATCAGGAGATCAAATACATGCGACATATCGCACTTTCACTCATCGTTCTGCTCGCGACCACTATCGGGGCTTGCGCACAGACAACAACGCCAAAGGTTAACGAAAAGATGAAGTACACGATAACAGTGACTCAAGGCAACAAAGAACTCGGTAAGATCGTGATCGGTCTCTGGGATAACATCGCACCAAAGCATGCGGCATTCTTCGAAGCACGTGTAGCAGAAGGATTCTACAACGGTTCAGCGTTCCACCGCGTTATACCGAACTTTATGATCCAAGGTGGCGATCCTAACTCGATTGCAGGTGATCGTAGCACATGGGGTACAGGCGGACACCCAGATAAGGTACCAGCAGAGTTTTCAAATGTCAAGCATGTTCGTGGCGTACTCTCTGCAGCTCGTACGCAGGATCCAAACAGCTTTGGCGGACAGTTCTTCCTCTGTGTTGCTGATTCACCGTGGCTTGATAATCAATACACGGCCTTTGGTGAAGTTCTCAGCGGTATGGAAGTTGCTGACGCAATCGTGAACTCACCACGCG
Source organism: uncultured Melioribacter sp. (assembly GCA_964484755.1). GTDB lineage: Bacteria > Bacteroidota > Ignavibacteria > Kapaibacteriales > Kapaibacteriaceae > UBA10438. The sequence continues at coordinate 41,248 of CAZAGH010000005.1, forward strand.
ATAGCCGCGACAATCCACTGGAGAAGATCTCCATGAACATCACCAAGAATAAGTAAGACCTTGTATCGCAACGTCATCATATCAGTCCTTGGCTGTTTGCTTTTCCTGCAGACAGCCAAGGCTGTTTCTATCGACTCCTCAGGCATTGTACCTCAGAATCTCGGGTCCGGCGTAAATAGTCAGTACGATGACCTTAAGCCGGTGATTTCACCCGATGGCCAGACGCTGTATTTCGTTCGCAAGGGGTCACCTGAGAACATTGGCTCAGGCGAAAAGAATGAGGATATCTGGATCAGTACACGGCTAGCGGACGGCAGCTGGGGAAGTGCTGTGAACATTGGCTCGGTGCTCAATAACCGGGGCAACAATGGCGTGTGCTCCATCACGCCAGATGGCAACACCATGCTCGTGGTCGACGCCTACAGTGATCCTTCCGAGCGCATTCGCACAGTTGCGATATCGCACCGAACAACAAAGGGGTGGTCAACACCCGAACCTATCGTTATTGAGCAGTACAGCAACGCATCAAAGTACAGCGAGTTTGCGCTCAGCAACGACAATGCAGCTCTCATCTCTGCCATACAAACCGAAGACTCATACGGAGATCGTGATCTTTATGTGAGCTTTCGGAAGCCGAATGGTGGATTTACACGACCAGTTTCATTGGGCGGTGTGGTCAATTCTGCTGGACAGGAAGCAACACCGTTTCTCGCATCAGATAATGCATCGCTCTATTTCGCATCGAATAGGCCAGGGGGCTATGGGGAATTCGATATCTACGTCACACGACGTCTCGACTCTACGTGGACGAATTGGTCGCCCCCTGAAAATCTCGGTCCAACAGTAAATACAGATGACTGGGATCTAGCCTACACGATCCCTGCAGATGGCAGATACGCTTACTTCGTCTCGTATAACAACTCGCTGGGCGAGGCAGATATCTTTCAGATCAAACTTCCAGAGAAGGCACGTCCAAAACCAGTAGTGTTGCTCTCGGGGAAAGTTATCAATCGGAAGTCGCAGCAACCAGTTGAGACGGATATTATCTACGACAACTTGGCAACAGGAACAGAAGTAGGCAGGGCGCGCTCAACACCTTCAACGGGTGAGTACAAGATTACTCTGCCGGCGGGAGAAGCTTACGCCCTGCGTGCGGATGCTGTGGGGTACCTATCGGTGAATGAGAATCTCGACTTCACTGCATTTAAAGACTACACTGAGCTGTCTAAGGATCTTTACCTTGTGCCGATTGAAAAAGGGACTACAGTTGAGCTCAAGAACATCTTTTTCGATCGCAAGCTTGCGACACTTCAACCTGCCTCATTTGCTGAACTTCGACGGCTTGTTCAGCTTATGAATGACAATCCAACACTAAAGATCGAGATCAGTGGTCATACCGATGCTATCGGCAAGGATGCTGATAACCTCGCACTTTCAAATGACAGAGCACAGGCCGTGCGCACGTATCTGATTGCTGAGGGCAGGGTCGATCCTTCACGATTGAAGGCCATTGGATATGGCGAGACAAAGCCTGTTGCGACGAACGATACCGACGAAGGCCGTGCGCTGAATCGTCGAGTTGAACTTACCATCCTAGAAAAGTAATGTCAGAGACAACCCTTGCCGCCAGTGCGGCACTTATGGAGCGCGAACATGCTGTTGTGTTCCAGAC
>CAZAGH010000005.1:43019-81612 GCA_964484755.1 uncultured Melioribacter sp.
ACGTATGGAGCGTTGTCGTTGATGGACAAGCCCCTTTACAAGGATGGCATGGGGCCGTTTCTTCCCAATACGTTGGTGCTCCCGTTCAACGATGTCGACGCACTTGAATCTCGTGTAGACGAGAATACTTGTGCTGTCATGATCGAATTCCTCCAAGGGGAAGGTGGCATACAGTCTGCAACGCAGGAGTTTGTCGACGCACTCTTCGCACTCAAAGAGACATACGGATTCCTGATCATTGCCGACGAAGTACAAAGCGGGATTGGCCGTACGGGCGACTTCTTTTCGTACGAGGCCTATGGCGTTCGTCCCGACATCGTGACGGTTGCCAAGGCGATGGGAGGGGGCTTGCCGCTCGGAGCAATCCTCGCAACGGAAGAGGCCGCGTCTCTTCTCGACAAGGGGATGCACGGCACAACATACGGCGGCAATCCAGTTGCATGTGTTGCCGGAAGCGTTGTTGTCGATGAGGTCTGTAGCGGTCTTATGGATCATGTACAAAAGATCGGTATGTACTTGCACGAGCAGCTTCAAACAGTCATGAATGAGTTTCCCGAACAGATACGTGAGATCCGCGGACGCGGTTGTATGCAGGGCGTTGTCTTGAATACCGATGCTGCGCCATACGTTCAAGACCTTCTGAGAAATGGAGTGATCGCTAACGCAACGGCTGGAAATGTCATTCGTCTCGTTCCGCCGTTTGTGATCACCAATGATGATGTTGATGAGCTGATACGTGCACTACGCACAGTCATGAGCGTGCAGCGTGGTTGAAACCTACCCACTGCTTGTTACGTGTCCACGTGAGTTCCCACCAATTCTTCGTCGTGAGATCGAGGCTCTTGGATACTCTGTTACGAATGAACTGCCCGCTGGAGTAGAACTTCAGGGCACACTGCATGATTGTCTTCGACTGAACCTATGGTTGCGTACGGCACATCGCGTGTTGTTGCGACTTGGATCTTGGCAGGCGCGTAGTGCAGATCAAATGTATGAGGCTGTTGCATCGGTGGCCTGGGAAGACTGGATACCTGCCAACGGCTATGTAAGTGTTGTTAGCTCTGTTGATACGCCAAGCATCGACAACGACATGTATGCCAACATGCGTTGTAAGGACGCCATTGTTGACCGCATTCGCGACAAGAAGAATGTGCGGCCAAACAGTGGGTCGTCGACTGATAAATCAGTTGTGTTTCTCTACTGGCATGACGAAGACCTCATGATGTATGTTGATACGTCGGGTCAGCCCCTTTCAGACCGTGGGTATCGCGTTCATCCCGCCAAGGCCCCTATGCGAGAGACACTGGCAGCAGCCGTTGTGCTCTCAACGAAATGGTCGCCCGAATACCCATTCGTCAACCCCATGTGCGGCAGCGGTACGATTGCCGTTGAAGCGGCGATGATCGCGCAGAACATAGCTCCCGGTGCTCATCGAGACAACTTTGGATTTCTGCACCTGTTGCCGTTTGACGCGCGCCATTGGACCTCAATGCGGAATGCAACATTCGATGAAGAGCTCAAGCAGCCACCAGCACCCATCATGGCATCCGATATCGATGGCAGGGTAGTCTTGCAGGCTAAGGACAATGCCCGCAGGGCCGGCGTACGCGTTGACTTTTCTACCATGGATTTTATGCAGGTCTCTGTGCCGGCATCAATGGGAATTGACGAGCATTCAGCACATACACCGGTGATCATATACAACCCGGAATATGGATTACGGTTAGGTGATGAGTACGAACTCAAAGAGACCTATCGTATGATCGGCGACTTCATGAAGCAGTCATGCAAGGGATACACTGGCTACGTATTTACTGGCAATATGTCCCTCGCTAAGGAAATCGGTCTGCGCTCGAAACGCCGAATCCCCTTCTGGAGTGCGGATATCGAATGTCGTCTGCTCGAATTCGAGCTCTACGAAGGTTCGCGCAAGAAACAGCAATCATCCGACGATTGAGCCGTATTTTCGGGGGTATGATTACCATTACCCTCCCCAATGGCGATAGACGCGAGTACCCGCAAGGGACTACTGGCATGGATATCGCGAAGAGCATTTCCGACGGTCTAGCACGCGTTGCCGTCGGTATTTACGTCAATGACGCACCATATGACCTGTCGCGCGAGATCACGTCTGATGCCTCTATTCGGATCGTAACCTTCGATAATGACGAAGGGAAAGAGATCTTTTGGCATTCGACGGCTCACCTCATGGCAGAGGCTCTGGAGGCACTCTATCCGGGTGTGAAGTTTGGTATCGGTCCGCCGATTGAACAGGGATTTTACTACGATGTAGACCTGCCTGGTGGACACAAGCTCAGCGTCGAGGATCTTCCGAAGATCGAAGCTAAGATGATGGAACTCGCCAAGCGCGATGTACCATATCAGCGGGTTGAGATGACGTGGGACAATGCTGTTGCCTACTTCACCGAAAAGGGTGATGAATACAAGCTCGAACTTCTTGAGGGTCTCAAGGATTCTGAGATTACGTTCTATCAACAAGGCGAGTTCACAGACCTCTGTCGCGGCACACACGTACCATCAACAGGTCATATCAAGTATCCCAAGCTTCTCTCTGTTGCAGGCGCTTATTGGCGCGGCGATGAGAAGCGCAAGATGCTTACTCGTATCTACGGTATCGCATTTCCGAAGAAGCAGCAACTCGAAGACTTCATCAAGCAGCGCGAGGAAGCCGAGCGCAGAGATCACCGAAAACTTGGCAAAGAACTCGAACTCTACATGATCACGCCGATGGTTGGAGGGGGCTTGCCAGTCTGGCTACCGAATGGAACAATCCTACGTAGAAGACTCGAAGCATTCCTGCGCGATGAGCAGGTCAAGCGTGGATACCATGAGGTTATAACGCCACACATTGGCAATCTTGAACTCTACAAGACATCGGGACACTATCCGTACTATGCGGACTCGCAGTACGATCCGATCACAGTGGAAGACGAACAGTACCTGCTCAAGCCGATGAACTGTCCGCACCACCACCAGATCTATGCTAATAAGCCTCGCTCCTATCGCGATCTGCCGTACCGCGTTTCCGAATTCGGCACTGTGTATCGTTACGAACAATCAGGCGAGCTTAATGGTCTTTCTCGTGTGCGTGGTTTCACGCAAGATGATGCCCATATCTACTGCACGCATGATCAGCTTAAGGATGAGATCAAGAACGTCGTTGAGCTTACACAGAAAGTCTTTACAACATTCGGCATGGACGTCTCAACGCGGCTTTCATTCCGAGATGACAATGCAGCCAAGTACGGTGGCGACCTCGAGTACTGGGAACGCGCACAAGCAGAGATCAAGTCTGTTGCTGATGAAATGGGGCTAGAGTATTTCATCGGTGAAGGTGAGGCTGCGTTCTATGGTCCGAAGATCGACTTCATCGTTCGTGATGCCATCGGCAGAAAGTGGCAGCTTGGTACGGTGCAGGTAGACTACGTTATGCCGGATCGTTTCAACCTCGAGTATGTCGGTGCCGATAACCAGAAGCATCGTCCAGTAATCATCCACCGAGCCCCCTTCGGCTCTATGGAGCGCTTCATATCGATTCTGATCGAGCATTATGCCGGTAATTTCCCATTCTGGATTTCACCGACGCAAGTAAGTATTCTCCCGATTGCTGATGCGCACCATACGTTTGCACAAGATCTGGCTGCAGAATTCGAAGGTATGGGGCTGCGTGTCAATCTTGATGTTCGCAATGAGAAGATCAACCGTAAGGTTGCTGAGAGTGAACAAAAGAAGATTCCGTATGCACTCGTGATTGGTAACAAAGAGATCGAGCAGGATGCTGCATCCGTACGTATTCATGGTCAGGGGGACAAAGGCCAGATGAAGATCTCTGAAATAAAGAGCCTTTTCGCGCGACTCAATACACCTGGTGAACAGTAACTCGTAACGGGGTGATATATGGTGTTCGGTCTTACGACATGGCAGTGGATGAGCTTGGCGGTCATGCTCGCCGGCAGCATTGTAGTGGCATTTGTTCTGCGTGTTGTGATCGCATCACTGATACGCAGGGTATTGCGCAAGGCATATGACCAGGTCCCTCACCCTCGGCTTGTAACATCCGTCTCCCGTAGCTTGGCCTTGATGGTGGTTGCCGAGCTCGACGGCGTAGTTATCGAGCTTCTTGAGCTCTCACCGAAGGCTACTGCTCGACTTGAAGTAATCCTTGATACTGCGGCAGTGATCTTTGTAACCATAGCCGCCTATCAGTTTATTGAGCTGGCCTGCACACGTGTTGTTGCTCATGTGATGCGCAACCGCGAGCATGGTCGCGACATTGCCGCTACGATCGGTCCGTTGATTGGTTCTACGCTGAAGTTTCTGGTTGCCATCATTGGTATCTCTGCAGCTCTAGGAATGCTCGGCGTCAATATCCTTGCCATCATTACGGGACTCTCAATTGGGGGTGCTGCGATAGCATTGGCGTCACAGGATACAGTCAAGAATCTATTCGGTTCGATTGTAATCCTGTCGGAACGACCATTCGTAGTTGGCGATTGGATTACAACTCAAGGTGTAGAGGGCGTTGTTGAGGAGATCGGATTTCGAAGCACGAGAATTCGAACGTTTTCTGACAGCGTCGTATTTGTCTCAAATGCTAAGCTCGCAGACTCGACGATTGAGAACATGGACATGCGTAATGTTCGTCGCTTTAAGACAACATTTCATGTGGACATTGCAACCGGGCCTGAAGCTCTTCAGAAGCTCACAGATGATGTCAGGCGTGTAATCAGCAGCGATTCGATGACTGTTCTCTCGTCGAAGAAAGTGCTCGTAAACGTGAGCGCCATTACGCAGCAGGGTGTAGCAATCACGGTTATCAGTTGGTTTGCAGTAGATCAGGATAATCCAGAACCAGTGGTACTGCATCGATTGAATGTGGGCATACTGACAGCAATGCAGGCTCATGGCTTACTTATTCGAGGCGACTACGAACCTGTAGTCGATCAGCATGGAGCCTCTCTATGACGCAGACAGAAGAGCGACTCCAGCTCAAGGTAGAACAACGCAAACCTGGGTCTCACAAGCGACACATCTTTCTTTGCGCAACACCATCAACACCGAAGTGCTGTACCCTCGAAACGGGTAAAGAGTCGTGGGATTACCTCAAGAATCGCATTTCTGAGTTAGGACTTGATGTTGAAGGGGGCGTGTGTCGCACAAAGGCAGATTGTCTTCGCATCTGTGTCATGGGTCCAATCGCAGTTGTCCATCCAGATAACGTATGGTATCACTCTTGCTCTCCAGAGGTGCTAGAACGTATCATACAGGAGCATTTGATTGGCGGTGTGCCAGTAGAACAGTTTCGCATTCAACAGTCATGAATCCGGCGGAGTTGCTCGAATACTGTTTGAGGCATGAGCACTCGTACGTCGACACGCCATTTGGAGAGCATACGCTGGTTGTGAAAGTCGCAGGCAAGGCGTTTGCCTTTATTCCTCTCGACGAAGAACGTCCGCAAATCTCTCTCAAGGCAAAGCCAGAAATCGTGCTTGAGTTCCGGGATGCATACGAGGATGCAACACAGGCTCCATACCTCAACAAGAAGCACTGGGTGCGTCTCTACAGCGATGGAGGCATTCCGTCGCGTATGGTTGTTGATTCGATAGCGATATCCTACAAACTTGTCGTTGCAGGTCTGCCCAAGGCCGCGCGTCAGCAGTTAGGATTGTAAGCTTCTGCCGTCCAGACGTCTTCTGTGATGCTACGTGTTGCCTTGACGCTATTGCCAAATATGGCGGTATGATGGGCTTGCAGCGCTGGAGCGCATTCACGTCGGTAGGTCTCGAGATCCTGATGTGACGTAGCAGTGTAGATCACGCGAAAGACTACAGATCCCTCGATAGCTGGCTCTGTAACGCGCACAAGCCGTGCTGAAGTAAAGTATCCCGTCCGCACGACATCGTCGATGTGTTCCGAGGTCATGTACGAACACCATTTCTCTACGAGTTCGTCGGGGACGACAACTTCTACCTGATAGGTGATCATGCGGTCTGTCGCTTTGGAAGGAGCGCTGAAAGCACCGCTGCACCGGCAATGGCTGAAACTGCACTGCCAATGAGTACGCTCAATTTGGCGATGGCCAGGTGTGACGGATCAATGAATGCAAGATGCGCAACAAAGAGTGCCATCGTAAATCCAATTCCGCAGAGCAGGGACACGCCGTACATATGCCACATTGTAACGCCGTTTGGAAGCTTTGTGATTCCGAGCCGGCATGACAGCCAGACCGAGAATGTAATGCCAGCCTGCTTGCCGATGAACAAGCCGAGAGCGATGCCGAAGGAGACGGGGCTGGCGATGTTCGCCAGCATAGCAGGTTCGATGCGGACACCAGCATTAGCAAGTGCGAACAAAGGCATGATTGCAAACGAGACAAATGCGCCAAGTCCATGCTCTATGCGATGAAGGGGCGACTGCACATGCTCGCACATCTGCTCGAGTGAATGCACGGCATCCATTTGAGCCCCCTCTTCCTCATCGGTCTCCGTGCGATGAGCAATGGCATCGAGCACTGATCGTGCGCGTGTAAAGAACGATACACGATCGATGCGCGAATCTGCAGGAATGCACATAGCCAGGACAACACCTGCGATGGTTGCATGGATGCCACTGGAGAGCACAACGAGCCAGAGCGCAAAGCCGAGGATGCCGTAGAACCAGAGGGAGAAGATGCGGAGTCTGTTCCCTACATAGAGGGCGGCCGTTATCGCAATTGCGAGCAACAGCATCGAGACGTTTAGTGTCGAAGTATAGAAGACCGCAATAACAAGCACCGCAAGAAGGTCGTCAACGATGGCCAACGCTGCAAGGAACACGCGAATGCTCGTCGGGACGCGATTGCCGAGAAGTGCGAGGATGCCAAGTGCAAAGGCAATGTCTGTTGCAACGGGAACGCCCCAGCCCCTTGCTGATGGGGTACCTGCATTGAACGCGAAATAGATCAAAGCAGGTCCGACCATGCCGAAGACTGCGGCGATCATCGGCAGCATGGCCTTTTGCCGACTCGATAACTCGCCAACGAGGAGTTCGCGCTTGATCTCGAGTCCGACCACGAGGAAGAAGAGGACCATCAGTCCATCGTTGATGAAGTGCTCCAGCGAGAAGTCGAGTTTCCATGATCCAATGCCGAACTCTACCGGCTGGTGTAAAAGATCAGTATAGACGGTGTGCGCACTTGAGTTTGTCCAAATCAGTGCAATGGCCGTCATGGCAAGAATCACGATGCCCGTTGATGTCGAACGCTGGAAGAACTGAGCGAACGAAGATGTGATAGCTGACTGTAAGCGCTGGATGCGATTCACGTTTGGCCCGGCAGTGTAAGGAGAGACTCGCAGTAAGCGCGGTAGCTTGAATTCGGGAGCTGTGAAACACTCCTGATAAAGCTCTCGCGGTCGAGAAATCCCTGCTGAAGGGCGATCTCTTCCAAGCAACCGATCTTGAGGCCCTGACGTTTCTCAATGGCATGAACAAAGACTCCTGCATCAAGAAGGCTCTCCGGAGTTCCGGTGTCCAGCCAGGCTATACCACGTCCGATCATTTCAACGTTGAGCGCCCCTTGCTCAAGGTATACCTGATGAACATCTGTGATCTCGAGCTCGCCACGCTTGCTTGGCTTTAGATCTGCAGCAATCTGCACAACATCGTTGTTATAGACATACAGACCAGGAATGGCAAGATTCGACTTGGGTTTGACGGGTTTTTCTTCAATCGATAACACCTTGCCGTTGGGTCCCATTTCGACTACGCCATAGCGCTCTGGGTCTGTAACGGGATAGCCGAACACCGTAGCACCTGTGTTGTTGGCGATAGCTCGACGATAGAAGTCTAGCTTGCCAAAAAAGAGATTGTCGCCGAGGATCAACGAAACAGGGGAGTTGCCTACGAAGTCTTTGCCAACACGGAAGGCATCGGCGAGTCCGCGGGGTGCGTCCTGGACGGCATACTGCAGATTGATGCCATACCTGCTTCCGTCACCAAGTAAACGCTCGAAATTGGGCGTATCCTGCGGTGTAGAAATCAGAAGAACGTCGCGGATACCCGCGATCATTAGTGTCGACAACGGATAGTAGATTAGGGGCTTATCATACACCGGCTGAAGCTGCTTGGAAAAAGCAGACGTCATCGGATACAGACGCGAGCCGCTGCCACCTGCGAGAATAATGCCTTTTGTTCCCATGCCGCAAACTTACGGAGCAGGGCATCCTTAGTCGCTATCGCGCTCTTGGATGGCCTTCATCAGGTCTATGCCTTCTTCATTCACGGCACGGTGCCGCACCAGTTTGGCTTCGGCAAGGAAGATCACGTTCTCGGCAATATTCGTGGCGTGGTCGGCCATGCGTTCTAGGTCGTAGAGGCCCAACAGGAGGTTAGCACCGTCGCTGACAAGGGCTACATCTTCTTTCATGGCTTCGATGAGCTCCTGACGGAGTACGTCGTAGAGATGGTCTACGTTTGAGTCGGATGGCAGGATGTGAGCCGCCAACTCTGGGTCGTTGTTGATGAACGCATCCAAGCTTGATTTGAGCATCGTGTACACCGCCTGTGAGATGCGATGAATATCGATCTGATTTGCCAGCTGCACCGCGTTGGGTGTTGTAAGCACGATTGATGCAAGGTTAGTTGCCTGATCGCCGATACGCTCAAGTTCATTGTTGATCTTCACGGCCGCCAGCAGAAGGCGCAGATCTGAAGCCACCGGCTGATTGAGCGCAAAGATCTTCTGGCACTGCTTATCGATCTTAAGGTCAAGCTTGTCAACCTTATCGTCGCGGTCCACAACGATACGTGCGAGCTCCTGGTTGCCTTCACGAAGAGCACGGATCGCAAATTCAACTTGTTCCTCGACGAGCGACCCCATGCGAATGAGTCGCGTTCGAAGTTTGTCGAGATCTTCTTCAAAGGATCTGTGCATACTACTTATCCAAATCGTCCGGTGATGTAATCTTCTGTTTCTTTCTTGGAAGGGCTGGTAAAGAGCGTCCGAGTTCTATCGAACTCGACGAGAGAGCCCATCAGGAAGAAACCTGTGTAGTCGGAGACGCGACCTGCCTGCTGCATATTGTGCGTCACAAGTACGATCGTGTAGGTGTCTTTCAGTTCAGTAATCAATTCCTCTACCTTGCCGGTCGAGATTGGGTCGAGCGCTGAGCAAGGTTCGTCCATGAGGAGGATCTCAGGATTGATGGCGACTGCTCGAGCGATGCAAAGTCGTTGCTGCTGTCCACCTGACAATCCTTGGGCCGAGTGGTGCAGTCGATCTTTAACTTCTTCCCAGAGGGCCGACTTCTTCAATGATGATTCAACGATGTGGTCCAGTTCTGACTTGGTGATCTTGTCGTTGAGTGTAAGTCCGTAGGTGATGTTCTCGTAGATAGACTTGGGGAATGGGATCGACTTTTGGAAGACCATCCCAACTCGCCGGCGGAGGGTAACAACGTCTACATCCTTTGAGTACACATCAACACCATCGATCATCATGTGGCCTTCGATGCGTGTTCCATCGATGAGGTCGTTCATGCGATTCATCGAACGAAGGAACGTTGATTTCCCGCAGCCTGAAGGTCCAATGAAGGCCGTCACACGGCGCTCAGGGATGCTCAAGTTGATGTTGAATAATGCCTGCTTAGTTCCGTAGTGGAAGTTGAAGTTGTGAGCTTCGATCTTGACCGGGTACTCTTTTGCCATAGTGGTTGTGCGTCGTTATCGCTTGCGCAGACGTGAGCGAATAAGAATGGCCGTTAGGTTGAGAAGGAATGTCAGGCCAAGAAGTACGAGTGTTGTTGCATACTGTAATGGCAGGGTTTTGTCTACGTCGGGAGACTGCGTCGAGAGCACGAACAGGTGGTATCCGAGGTGCATAAACTTCTCGGTTACGTTGCTCGGAAGCACCTCTGACGAATACGTCACACCAACGAACAAGATGGCAGCAACTTCGCCTGCACCACGTCCTACGGCAAGTATGGAACCCGTGAGGATGCCAGTGACGGCATTCGGTATGACCACCTTCGTGATGGTCTGCCACCTTGTAGCTCCCAGCGCCAGTGATGCCTCGCGAAGATCGCGTGGAACAGCTCGGAGTGCTTCTTCAACAGAGACGATAACCACGGGAAGCGTCAAGACGGCAAGCGTCGCAGACGACCACAACAACGATCCGTCTCCAAATGATGATGTGCCAAGCCAACTGTCGATTCCGCCACCCATGAACTGGATGAAAAATCCAACACCAAACAATCCGAAGACAATCGATGGCACACCTGCCAGCGTATTCACTGCAAATCGAACACTGCGCGCAAACCAAGAGTCCTGCTTAGCAAACTCCGTTAGGTAGATCGCAGTAGCGGTTCCAACGGGCACACCAAGAATCGTCATCAACAGAACCAGAAATGTTGTGCCGGCTAGCGCGGGCCAGATGCCCCCTTCAGTGTTGTTGTTCCGTGGGAACTCACTTAGAAACGACCATGATAAGCTGGTGCCACCATTGGCAACAAACGAACTGATCATGCCAAGTATCACCCCAAGCACGGCCACGGCGGCCGTAAGGGCTATGAGGACGGCAAAGAAGCCTAGTAGACGTCGAGACGTTGAGATCTGTGAGGATGTCAGGATCATGGTCAGCGTCCTTGAAACTTCTTAATGAGACGCTTCTTCACATAGAGTTCTGTCACCGCGTTGAGTCCGAACGAAAACACAAACAACAGTACGCCCATGAAAAACAACACTCCGTAGTGTTCAGAGCCCCAGACAACTTCGCCCATTTCACTTCCAATCGTGGCGGCTACTGTTCGTGCCGGCTCAAATGGTGAGAGGGAGGTAAGGGGTGCATTACCCGTAGCCATGATCGCGATCATGGTCTCGCCGAATGCACGTCCTATACCAAGAAGGACTGCAGCAAACACTCCGGGTGCTGCCGCAGGAAGCATAACACGGTAAGCCGTCTGCCACTCTGTTGAACCCAACGCTAGGGATGCCTCACGCAATGTCTTTGGTACAGCACTAAGCGCATCTTCGGCAATACTGAATACGATGGGTATTACGGCGAGTGATAGACCGATGCCGCCAACAATGGCGTTTAGTCGGTAGGATACGCCTGTGACGTCTTGGATAAATGAGGCAACAGTGACAAGGCAGAAGAAGCCGATCACGACGGATGGGAATCCTGCAAGAAGTTCAATCGCAGGCTTGACGATCTCGCGCACCCTGCGACGAGCGAAGAACGCAACGTAGAGTGCAGCCAAGATTCCAAGTGGCGCACCAATGAGGATGGCAATAATCGTAGTCTTCAGTGTGCCCGTGATCAGCGGCAGAATCCCAAACTTTGGATTCTCACCAACTGGTTGCCATGTGTCGCCGGCAAGGCGTGAGAGAATAGGCTCAACCTTCGTTGTATCCGAGCTTGCCACCTCAGATGTTTCGTCGTCGATGTCGTCGGGAAGAATCCCCGTATCTGGATTGTATATCTCGGGATATTTGGGGTTCTTCGATTTGTAGATGAACTGTCCAGGAGCTCCTGGCTCCCCAGCTTCGGCAGTTGGGTCTTCAACATCGGGGTTGTACACGTCTGGCTCATCCGATGTTGTGGCTGCTAGCATTGACGTATCGGCATCGCCGTAGGTCTCAGGCTGTAGGTCCCCGGCAGAGGCAGGCTCGCCGGTAGCGGTAACGCTTGCAGGGGTATCGGCCTTCGACGTAAAGAGTGTAGCAGCTTCTCGAAAGACGAAGACAAAGATCAGGAAGATGACGATGATCGATACAGACGCAACAAGGCGAATGGACCATTCTGCGATCCATTCGCCTGGGCGTGTTTGTGTTCTTTTGAACGGATGTGACACGAAATCCTTATTTGCGCTTGATCGGATAGTAGCCCACGTCGGACACAACTTTCTGTCCTGCAGGCGAAATTACCCAGTCAATGAATTTCTTCACATTACCAGTTGGTTTAGCACTCAAATAAAAGTAAAGAAATCGTGAAATCGGGTACTCACCGCTGTGAATCGAGGCAACCGTTGCAGTAACAGCCTTTGAACCCTTTTCTTTTGCGACAGGAACTGCTTTCACGTTCTTGGCGTAGGCGGCACCACCGAAACCGATGCCGTTCGGGTCCTTACTGATCGCATTGATCAATGCTGCCGTGCCAGCCATGTGCTGAGCATTGGCTGCAAAATCTTGCTTGCTAAGTACGTGCTCCTTGAAGAACTCATATGTACCCGAGTTGTTCTCACGCGAGTAGAGCAGAATCTTGCTGTCCTTGCCACCTACTTCTTTCCAGTTGGTGATCTTGCCCGTAAAGATGTCTTTGATCTGGGCCATCGTCAGCTGCTTAACAGGGTTTGACTTGTGAACGTAGATCGCCAGTCCGTCCATTGCAACGCGGATCTCGAGCCCCTTGTAGCCATACTTCTTTTCGAGTTGGGCTACTTCGTCCTTCTTGATCGGACGTGAAGAGGAGCAGATGTTGGTTGTGCCGTTGATCAGCGCTGCGATGCCTGTACCCGAGCCGCCGCCGGTAACCTGAAACTCCGTGTTTGTCTTGTCTGGGTACATCTCTGTCCAGCGCTGAACGAGGATTACCATGGTGTCGGAACCCTTGATCGTGATGCGCTCCTTTGGCATAGCGAGGACGATGGCCGTGAAGAGAAGGAATACTGCGGTGAAAGGGGCTAGTCGACGGAACATTTTCATAGGGGTATCAGTGTATGTTGTGGACGTTTGTTGTGTCGAGAATAGTCGACAAAGTTCGGGATGGTTTCCTGATCGTGTTGCTGTGTAACGGATGTGTTACCAAAAGGTAACGTGCTAGATACCGAACTCTACATTGAACCTGCCGTACAAATTCGATTCCTGGGCATTGGCTTTGTTGTAGAGTACAAACCGATTTGTGCCGAGTTCGAGATTAGCTTTAATGCGATGCCTATTGACGTAGTAGCCAATGGTGCCGGAGATGTTGGTCTGCTTGGTGTATTCGGTAAGTCCTGCCAGCTGACTCCCCGCATCGACCACTGCATAGCGCACACCGATGTTCCACATTGAGGGGAAGATGTAGGATGCCTGTGCCATGTATCCTGTGCCAACAAATACTGCGGCATAATCCTTCTTCGTCGTATCGCGATACGTAATAGGGTTGTCGGACGAGCGCTGGGCATACTCTGTGTAGAAGGAGAATCCTTGGTACTTCAGAAGAGCGTCTGCGTAGATCACATTTGCAGTGCGCTGGGCAAACAGGGCGCGTCCCAGTGTGCCGCGCGTCTTCGTCTGATTTTCGTTGTGCTGGTAGGAGATGCCAATGCTGACCTTTGGGGTTGCTTCACGCATCAGGTCTCCCTCGAAATAGTCTCCACCATTCTTAAATGCACCGAATGGCAATACCTCCATACGTCCTGTATAGGCTAGGCCGCCCCCTGGAATTGCTACTTGATTGCGTCCGTCTCCCGAGGAAACCGCCCCCCGAAGGTTTACGATCACGCTGCCATCAATCGGGCGCCAAAAGCCCTGGAAGCCGAAGTCACGATCGAGATTGAACGCTCCATTGACGATTGAGCGGTCTGGAATCTCGAGGTCTGCAGATGAAACAACGCGCTGGCGGTTGCCCGGCAGCTTGGTCTGTCCGAATCCGATTTGCAGGTTGCGACTAAAGTTCCAGAAGACCATAGCGTCGCGGATGATGTTTGGGAACTGTGTGTCGGACCAGTCCATATCCGAGCGAGAGAACGAAAGCTGAAGATTGAACGTAAGTCGTGGGTCGTAAAGTGAGCCTCCAAAGCGCAGACGCAATCGACGCGTGACTAGGTCCATTGAACCAGCTGAGAGGTCTAAGTCGTCGGCCTCGGCCTGGGTACGGGTTGTATACGTTGCCCAGTTTTGCATCCGGAACCGCATTAGAACGCGTGTACTCGAATCTGCCGACTGGAAAACAACCCCGTCTGCGTTGAAGTCAAAGCTGCCTTGGGATTGCGTAGAGCCCTGTCCGAAACCTATCGCCGATTGACAGAGAAGAAGGATTAGCAGCGCGGCTGCACGTGTACTGAATGGTTTCACATTGCCCTCCCAAGCATTATGAAATTGTTATTGAAATGTAACGGAGCGAACCTAGGGCAACATTTCGGTAACACCGAGTTAAGATTCGGTAACATTGGACTAATCCCTCGAAACCTGACAAAAACAGCTCTTGCACGTATCTTCGCAACATGATGAAACGGATCGCACTTTTTACAAGTGGAGGAGATGCTCCCGGTATGAATGCCCACATACGGGCAATCGAGCGGGTAGGGGGCAAGCGTGGCCTTGAGGTCGTCGGTATCATCGGTGGGTATTCTGGGATGATATCGGGACACTTTGAGGTGCTGGACCGCATTCGCACGGCCAATATCATTGATCGAGGCGGCACGGTGCTGAAGACATCGCGATGCGAGGAGTTCTTTGATCCTGACGGACGCATCAAAGCCGTCCAGCAGCTCCGTGCGCACGGGATCGATGGTGTGATCGCCTGTGGTGGTGATGGAACATTTCATGGCGCACACCTCTTGTGGACAGAACACCAGATACCAGTAGTCGGAACCCCGGGAACCATTGACAATGATCTTGCGGGTACCGATTACACGATCGGCTACGATACAGCGATCAATACCGCTGCGCAAGCCATCGACAAGATACGCGACACGGCAGACAGCCACGGACGCCTGTTCTTTATTGAGGTCATGGGACGTCACGCTGGCTTTATTGCCATGGATGTTGGTATCGCTTGTGGTGCTGAATATGTAGCCGTCCCCGAGACGATGACCGATATCGACGAATTGTATCAGCGCATCATTGCCCAGGGTGTTGACAAACGCACCGTGGTCATTGTTGGTGAAGGCGACGAGCTCGGAGGAGCTCTAGGAATCAGCAAGAAGATTGAAGAGCGCTACGGCATGTCATCCAAGGTCTCCATTCTTGGTCACATCCAACGTGGGGGTTCCCCAACTGTTAGAGACCGGGTACTCGCATCGCGTCTTGGAGCTGCCGCCGTCGATGCATTGATCGCAGGTAAGACCGACGTGATGATCGGCGAAATGGCGAGTGCTATCACGTATGTTCCTCTCGAGGATACGTGGAAGAACCGGAAGCCTGTTCCGTCATACCTTGCGGAACTGGCAAGTATTCTTGTCTAACAATACATCGAATCATGACACCAAATTTTGCATTGATCGTACAGATGTATCAGATGGAGTGCTTTGTTGCGCTCGGTAAGATGATGCATCCTGCAACCAACGAGCTGTCGAAGAACCAAGAACATGCCAAGTGGATCATCGATTTGCTCGGCGTATTGCAGGAGAAGACAAGGGGTAACCTCGACGCCAACGAGTCACGACTACTCGATGAGACGTTGAATACTCTGCGTCTGAACTACGTTGAAGAATTCGGCAACCCATCAGCCCCATCCAGTAGTGGAAACCTCGCTTGATGAAGCGTATTGGCATCATCGCAAATACAACACGTCCGCGAGCGGGTTCGGCTGCCGTCACGGCAATTGAGATTCTGCGACAGCAAGGGGCCGATGTTGTCATTGATGATGCAACAGCCGCTCATATTGGCGCGAGCGCTGCCAGTCTGTGTCGAACAGTAGCGAAGAGTGATTTCGAGAAGTATGCAGATGCTGTGATTACCTTCGGTGGCGATGGAACATTGCTTTCAGTTGCACGACTGTTGCTGCATGCCGACGTACCGATCATGGGAATCAACGTTGGACGTCTTGGCTTTCTTGCTGAGTTTTCAGCTGATGATGTGCCAGCGGCAATCGACGTTCTGCTCAGCGGAGCATATCGCGTTGTAGACCGTTCAACACTTGAAGTTGTCTTTGGTTCATCAACAGGCATTGCTGTAAACGAGATTCTCGTGGAACGCTCTTCCGAAGCAAAGATGATCTCCGTCCGTGCGCATGTGAATGACCACCACGTGGCCGATTACAGTGCTGATGGAGTGATCATTGCAACTCCAACGGGTTCAACAGCGTATTCACTTGCTGCTGGTGGACCGATCATTGCGCCAAGCGCAGCGGCGTTCTGTATCACCCCGATCGCTCCACATACGCTTACAATTCGTCCACTGATCATCAACGACGACAGTGAAGTGCGCCTCGAAGTGATGCATGAGCATGCAACGGCACAGATCGTTGCTGATGGAACTGTCCTAGGAACGATTGGTAAGCATGAGCATATCGTTGTTCGCAAAGGCGCGCATCGCATCAAGTTGATCAAGCGCGCCGACAGCACGTATTATGACCTGCTGCGCGAAAAACTCCTTTGGTCTGTTGATGCAACACGAACCACCTAATGCGGGCTGGTGATGTTACGACGTGAACTTTCATTCTTTCAGGCCACGGCGATCAACATGATCGACATGGTCGGGATTGGTCCGTTCGTCACCACCGCTGCCGTCGCAGCGATCATGGGGTCTGCGCATCTGGCCATTCTCGCATGGGTCGTAGGAATGCTGATTGCATTCATCGACGCTAGTGTCTGGAGTGAGCTTGGCGCAAAGTTCCCTCATGCAGGGGGCACATATCGCTTCTTACGCGAGGCATATGGCGAATCGACTTGGGGGCGCTACTTCTCCTTCCTCTTTGTGTGGCAGACTACATTTACCGCACCGTTGGTCATTGCAAGCGGGGCGCTAGGATTTGCCTCGTATTCTCGATTCTTTCTCTCTGGAGTTCCACAGACCACCACCCCGTGGTCATCACGGATGATTGCCATCGCGGTAGTTGTCATGCTTACGATGATGCTCTACCGCAAGATCTCAGACGTGGGTAGGATCTCGGTTGTTCTATGGTGGTGCGTCGTGATCATCATGACAGCGATCATAGTGGCTGGGTTTTCTCTGGGGAATCCTGTTGATCTGATTGGTCAGGTGGTAGCGCCCGAGGGAGGTTGGTTGCCGCAGCTGTCCGATGGTGCAATCTGGACCGCACTAGGTGTGGCTACTCTCCCAACGATATACTCCTATCTCGGCTACTACAATGTTTGTCATTTAGGGGCAGAGATTGCATCACCTGAGCGTGTGATTCCGCGGAGTATGTATTTGTCGATCCTCGGAATCGGCATTTTGTACATCCTTATGCAAGTGGCAGTGTTCTCAGTACTCAGTGCAGAGCAAGTCAAGGTGTCGCCCTTTGTTGTCAGCGATATGCTCTCGGTAACATTTGGGCGCATCACGGCTAACATTGGAACGATGTTCATCCTTGTTATCGCGCTCGCATCGCTCTTTAGTGTGATGCTTGGCTATACGCGCATTCCCTATGCTGCAGCCCAAGACGGACTGTTCTTTCGTCAGTTCGGGCAGCTCCATCCAACAGAGAATTTCCCTCACATTTCGCTACTCATGCTTGCCGGTATTGCTGTCGTCTTTGTCTCGACGTTGACGATCACGGATGCCATCAAATCAATCATCACCATGCGAGTGTTTACGCAGTTTATTGCTCAGACAGTCGGATTAATGCTTGTTAGGCGTCGGTTGGGATCAGGCTCGATGCCTTGGCGAATGTGGCTCTATCCACTGCCAGCTCTTCTGACCGTTGTGATCTGGGTATGGATCTATTCTTCGGCAAAGCCACTGCAGCAGGTGATGGGAATTGTTGCGCCGATCGTTGGAACGCTGGCATTTCTTGTGTTCGCAAGAAAAACTCAGACGTGGCCGTTTCGAGTGCGAGAAGGAGTACAGAATGTCTAACGGTAAACTAACGGGCATGATCGTAGATCTTCATGAGCGACGCATGTTTCCGGGCGTTGTTGAATGGAACGATGGAGTCATTACGTCGATAACGGAGAGCCCCCTTCAGGCAGAAGGACCATATATCATGCCGGGCTTTGTCGATGCCCACATTCATGTTGAGTCGTCCATGCTGGTTCCGCGCGAGTTCGCTCGCATTGCTGTCACCCATGGTACGGTGGCAACGGTAAGCGACCCGCATGAGATTGCCAATGTATGCGGCATTGAAGGTGTTCGATACATGATCAATGATGGGGCTAGCACACCCCTCAAGTTTGCATTTGGTGCGCCATCCTGCGTCCCAGCTACGTCATGTGAGACGGCAGGTGCTGAGATCACAGCCGCAGACATTAGGGAGCTGTTCAACGATGAACGGGTTCGCTACCTCAGTGAAATGATGAATTGGCCTGGCGTATTGGCAGGCGATCCAGTCGTTATTGAGAAGATCGACATTGCTCACGCGTGTGGTCGAGTTGTTGATGGCCATGCGCCGGGTCTGATGGCAGAGCAGGCCTCATTGTATGCCTCCCGCGGTATTACAACGGATCACGAGTGCAGCACGCTTCAGGAGGCCCTTGACAAGATCGATGTAGGTATGAAGATCTTGATTCGTGAGGGATCGGCTGCACGCAACTTTGATGCGCTGCATCCACTGCTCTCGAGTCATCCTGAATCGGTGATGCTCTGTAGTGATGATATGCATCCGGACGCATTAGTATTGGGACACATCAATGCTCTCGTTCGACGTGCACTCGCCCTGGGGTACAACATCTACGATGTTCTGCGTGCGGCTTGTGTGCATCCGGTGACGCATTATTCGCTTCCAGTTGGGTTGCTGCGTGTTGGAGACCCAGCAGATATGATCGTCGTGGAAGACATCGATGAGATGCGCGTAGCACAGACCTGGATTAACGGACAGCTTGCTGCTGAACACGGCACAGCATGCTGGTCCCATAAGCCGGCAGATGTGATCAACAATTTTCAAATAGCAGAGATTGAATTGTCCGATATCGCAGACTGTGCATCAGGAAACAATGTCCGAGCCATCGTAGCCCATGATGGAGAGCTGGTCACGACGCAGGAGATCGTGAACATCAACGATCCTGATGTGCTGAAGATCGTGGTTGTAAACCGCTACCAGCAGGCTGCCCCGGCAGTTGCCTATATCAAGGGGCTCGGGCTTCACCATGGCGCTCTAGCGAGCACTGTAGCGCACGATAGTCATAACATCGTTGCTGCAGGAGTGTCTGACGATGATATCCTTACCGCAATCAACGCGCTGATTCGCGCTAAGGGTGGCATAAGTGTTGCCAGCGAGGGCGTATGTGACGTTCTACCGTTGCCAGTTGCAGGGTTAATGAGCGACATATCCTACCTGGATACTGCGCGTCGCTATGCAGATCTCGATGCTCAGGTCAAGAAACTTGGATCGCATCTGCGAGCCCCCTTCATGACGCTTTCATTTATGGCACTACTTGTGATACCTTCGCTCAAGCTGAGCGACAAAGGGTTGTTCGACGGAAGCACGTTCCAGTTCTGTGATGTACATGTATGAGCATTTCCATGAAGCCCATTCAGTTTCCTGTTGATTCCTCCGTGCTGCGTTTAATCCAGTTCGCACTACGTGAGGATATTGGAACGGGCGACATTACCAGTGATCTGTCGATCGAACCCACAACGCAGGGTGCAGCTCGATTCCTTCTCAAAGAAGAAGGTGTGATATGCGGCCTGCCTATACTTCCGATTGTCTTTCGTCAGCTCTCGGATTCTGTACACCTTGATATCCTTGTTGAGGAGGGGGCATACCTACCCGCAAATACTGTGATCGCTACAGTGACCGGTCCGGCTCTTGCATTGCTATCGGGGGAACGTACAGCGCTGAACTTTATCCAACGAATGAGTGGTGTTGCAACGAAGACCCGTCAGTACGTCGACCGCTTAGCTGGGACAAATGCACGCATTCTCGACACCCGAAAGACGATTCCGGGATGGCGGCTGCTGGACAAGTATGCTACTGCGGTGGGTGGCGCAAAGAATCACCGAATCGGACTCTACGACATGGTCATGATCAAGGACAATCACATCACTGCCTGTGGTGGTATTCGTCAGGCTGTTGAGCGTGTGGTATCTGAAGTGCATACCCGGCCTTCCATTCGTGTCGAGGTTGAGGCGCAATCCCTTGACGACGTTGCAGAGATCCTGTCATGCTCTGGCGTGCACCGTGTGATGTTCGACAACTTCACACCCGAACTGGTGGCCCAAGGTGTGCGCATGGTTGGAAACGCGCTCGAAACAGAGGCTAGTGGTGGAATAACCTACAGCAACCTACGTGAGTATGCCGAGGCGGGTGTTGATTACATCAGTGTGGGCGCGATCACTCACAGCGCCGTAGCACTCGATATCTCGATGAAACTCGTGGTCCCTCGTCAGGCGTGATCTATTTGTGCGAGTCTTCGCTGTAGCGTGATGGATGTATGGATAGGATTGATGGTACTGGGCCACTGAGCACGTAGGATTTGAGCTGAAAATCATAAGTGATCGGCAGTTCAAGTCCGTTGGCAAGATAATCCAGATCACGAGCGATCGTGCGCGGACTTACCTCCAGCGTCTTGGCGAGGATGCCGGCGGTTACGCGCTCGCCTCTCGATAGTCTCAATACGATAGACCGAAGGCGAATAAGCATTGGTCGAGAAACGTGTTTCATAGAAAGTAGTTTGGGCTACTGTGTCACAAACATGCGACGCTACGCCACTCACTATGACATTTATTGTCATGGTGATAAAAAATACTACTCTTCTTGTATCAGCTCTAGAGCTCTCTCCGAAGACGCGCTACGGGTATGCGGAGTTGCTCCCTGTACTTTGCTACAGTCCGGCGTGCTACGTTATAGCCGAGCTTCTTGAGGTCCTTGCCGATCTTGTCGTCGCTAAGGGGCTTTTGCTTCGATTCTGCATCGATCAGTTCTTTGATCTTCTGCTTTATGATTCTTGTCGAGACTTCTTCTCCGTCGTCGGTAGTGAGTGACTCACTGAAGAAATACTTCAACTCGAATGTTCCGAATGCTGTCATCACATACTTGCTGTTGACGATCCGACAGACTGTTGAGATATCGAGTCCGGTGATCTCTGATACGTCACGATAGATAAGGGGCTTGAGATGAACTGGGCCCTTGCGGAAAAAATCCTGCTGCAGCCCGACGATTGCCGTCATGACCTTGAGCATGGTGTTCTTGCGCTGACGTAGTGCCTGCATCAGAAACTTTGCGTCTTCGTACTTCTTGCGAAGAAACTCCTTGGTCTCACGATTGAACTTATGGTATTTGGCCTCCTTTTTGAGGCGCTCGTATGCGCTGCTCACGCGCAGGACGGGGAGTCGTGAATCATTGACGGTGATCAGAAAGTCCATGTCGTCTTCGGTTGACTCAACCGTAAAGTCGGGTACAACAGTGTTCACATCGGGCCCGATCGTGCCGGCACCAGGACGCGGGGTCAGCCGACGAATGACTTCGATAGCTTCTCGGAGATACTCTTCGCCAACATTTAGGTTGCGCTCGATCACGTGATAATGCTTCATAGCAAAAGCATCGTAAGCTTCAGCCAGAACGAGCTTCGCAAGCTTCTGGGCAGCATTGGGCTTATCGATAGCCCGCAGTTGGGCTAGCAAACATTCCTGGACGGTGCGCGAAGCAATCCCCGGTGGTTCAAGCGACTGCACCTTGCGTAGCACGTGTTCTGCACGAGGTGCTGTAACTGGCACGAGTTCGCGCATGATGTCGTCGATGATGTCCTGCTTGTACATCATAATGCGACTTCCCGAGCGCACATGCAGGAGTGCAAGATTGTGCTCCGAGAAACGGTCGTTCATTTCCTCGATCAACTCAGATACATCGCGTCTCAGGTAACCGTCATCATCAATATTCCCGATGATGTATTCGCCAAACAAGCGCTCTTCGTCTGTAAGGGGCAAGTAGCGCAACTGCTCAAGAAGGTCTTCTTCGAGAGTCTGCACATCCTGAAACTGAAACGACATATCATCGTCGTCTTCCAAGCCGTAGGTATCCGATGAGCCCCCTTTGACAGCATCTTCACCGATGAGCATCTTCTGAAACTCAAAGGCATCCTGCGGATCAAACTCGGTAGACGAGTCAGAGATTGAACCCTGCTCCGATCGCGAGGTGTCAAGAAGTTCTGGTGGTGGCGCATTATATGCGGTTGATTCTGTCTGGGCATCAGTATCGCCTGTTACGCGCTCTGCCTCTTCTGGCGTTGGCTCAAACTCTGATGCTTCCTCAAGCATCGGATTATTCTCAAGTTCGGCGCGCACATGCTGCTCGAGTTGCAGCGCAGGAAGCTGCAGCATCTTGAGATACTGGATCTGCTGCGGCGTGAGTGACTGCTGCAGCGATGTTTGCAGATTTAGACCAAGCTTCACTGATCGCCCCCTTCTTCACCGCGCGATGCCGCGAGAATGCGCTCATACATTGCGGGTCCATAGGCTCGGACCAGTGCATCACGCAACGACTCAACAAGTGGACGGCCCAGTTGTTCTCCGAGTGCACGTCCTGGTTCGCACTCGTCGATGACCTCGTAATGAAGGTAGGGTCCGCCAAAGTTGGCAACGCGGATAGGGAACAAGTGGCATGAAAGGGGCTTGCGAAACTCAACCTCTCCAGCGAAGTATGCTTTTTCAATGGCGCATTTTGCAACATCACCGTCATAGTAGACGAACACACAATCGGCATCATCGATGCAGACCACGCTTCTGTCGCCCACGGGTCCCTCAACTGGATCGTGTTCTTGCAACAACTCTTGGGACCTTGACGGGAGATATTTCTTTACCGGCTCTGTTACACGCCGAATCTGCTCGACCTCGTCTTCAAGTAACGGGGCTCCTGCCCCACCCTTGAGGGTGCAGCAAGCCCCCTTACAACCTTTGAGGTCGCAGGAAAAGTGTGTCGACAAAACCTGCTCGTTGAGGAGCAAATGATCAAGCAATATCATACCGTGCAAAATTTAGCACGATTCTTGCTAGGAACAATCCACAGCTACCTAACCCTGCGCAAACGCAGGGCATTTGACAGGACGGTAACTGAGCTCAGGGCCATGGCCGCCGCCGCGTATGTTGGCGATAGCTGAAGGCCAAACGAGGGCAGCAGCGCGCCCGCTGCGAGTGGAATGCCGAGCACGTTGTAGATGAATGCGAAGACGAAGTTCTGTCGTATGACAGCCATTGTAGCTGTTGACAGGTGGACCGCCAACACGACGTCGCGCAGATCACTACGCATCAGCGTTACAGATGCGGTTGTCTTTGCGATATCCGTGCCGGAGCCAATGGCAATTCCAACATCCGCTTGAGCGAGAGCAGGGGCATCGTTAATCCCATCACCCACCATACAGACCTTGTGGCCTCGTCGCTGAAGCGACTCGATGACCTCGAGTTTTTGAGTCGGTGAAACACTGTGTTGAACATGCTCGATGCCGGCAGCTGTCGCAATTGCTGCTGCTGCTTCTTCGCGATCACCGGTGAGAAGCACAACACGTTTACCGAGACGTCGCAGCTGAGAAACTGCCTCGATACTCGTGGGACGTAGGCTGTCAGCAACCGCAATGGCGCAGACTACAGATCCATTGGCACTGACGAACACGGTAGAGCTGCCTACGCGTCCGTGATGCTGGGCGTGCTCGCGCAACGAGGTTGGAACAAGCAGCATGGATTCCTCCATAAACGCCTCATTACCAATGCGCAGGCGGATCCCGTTCACGATTCCTGAAACTCCTCGGCCGGGGGTAGTGCGAACCGAGGACGCATCTGTGATCCGGGCGCCTTGTGCACGGGCCCATGCAACGAGCGCTGCGGCCAGCGGGTGCTCTGAAGTGCGCTCCAGCGAGGCAATGCCCGATGCAAGCTCCTGGGGTGTTAGGCGCATTGTGTCGCTGTAGTGCACCTCTTGAACAATTGGTTTGCCTTCGGTGATCGTGCCGGTCTTATCAAGCACCACGGTATCGATGTCATGAAGAAGTTCAATGGATTCGGCAGAAGCAAAGAGTATCCCCCGTTTTGCAGCAACGCCGCTGCTGACGATGATCGCTGCCGGCGTAGCCAGGCCAAGTGCGCAAGGGCATGCAATGATCAGCACAGCAATTGCCGAGATCAATGCCTGATCATGTGAAACACCTGCGCTGCCTGCTAAAGACCATGCGAGATACGTCAGTACTGCAAGACCAATAACGATAGGCACGAACACTGCACTGATCGAATCGGCTAGTCGTTGGATTGGTGCCTTAGTTGACTGGGCAGTTTCTACTGCCTGGATGATTCGTGCGAGCACCGTGCTACTACCTACGGCCGTGGCCACCATCGTGAAGGAGCCGGATGACACGAGTGTGCCGCCCACAACCGATCCACCATCTGCACGTTCAACAGGAATACTTTCGCCTGTGAGCATGGACTCATCAATGCTCGCATATCCATGGGCGATTGTGCCATCCACTGGAACGGTCTGCCCCGGACGCACGAGGATCGTGTCGCCCACGATGACTTCGTTGATCGGCACCTCTACATCTTGACCATTACGGATGACGCATGCTACAGTTGGGTGAAGCTGCATTAATGCCAGGAGTGACTCCGAGGTGTTCTTTTTAGCACGAGCTTCGAGAAACTTCCCAACTAGCACAAGAGAGATGATGCTGCATGTGGTATCGAAATAGGCACCCATGTGGACGGCTAGGTCTGGCATCGAATCCGGCGAGATCGTAACGACAGCACTCATAAAGAATGCTGCTAGCGTACCAATGGCAATCAACGTATCCATGGTGGCCGTTCTATGCAGTGCGGCATTCCAAGCCCCCTGATAGAAGCGTCGGCCAGCATACATCACGATCATTGATAGTGCCATGCCCACCAGGTTAACTGTACGAGTATGGCCATGGAGCATGTGATGTATGGATGGCACCAGCATAGGCAGCATTGAAAGCGCAACTACAACAACCGTTGTGGGTAGTGCCATCCAGAGAGACCGCTGGTATTCGTCGATCGGCACGTCAAGGCGCTGCTGAGCATCTCCAGATGAGATTACGCGCTCGCCGTAGACGGCTTCGGCAATGTATCCTGCCGAGGTCACTGCTTGTGCTAGGGTGTCGTCGCTAACAGAGCCGTCCGTAATGACAGTGGCGCTGTTGGTGATGAGGTTGACATTGACGGACACGATGCCACGAGTCGAACGGAGTTCGGATTCTACACGGCCGGTACACGCTGCACAGTGCATTCCTTTGATGTCGATGTGGCGTGTGGTTGCCATATGGGGTCGTTGTTGCTACTTCGAACGCAGCTTGTTCGCAAACTGCTTTTGAAACTTCTCGACCTTTGGACGGACAACAAATGCACAGTATGGCTGACCGCCGTTCTGCTCATAGTAGTTCTGATGGTAGTCCTCTGCAGGATAGAATACTTCCTCATCAACGACCTGCGTCACGATTGGATCTGCAAACGTCTTTGAGTCATCGAGCTGCTTGATGTAAGCAAGGGCTGTTTCGCGCTGTTCGGCTGATGTGGTAAAGATTACACTGCGGTATTGCGTACCTACATCGTTGCCTTGACGGTTAAGAGTTGTTGGATCGTGAGCCGCAAAGAACATCTGTAGAACATCGGCGAACGACACCTTAGTGGTGTCGAACACGACACGGCATACTTCGGCGTGACCGGTAGTGCCAGAACAGACCTCCTTGTAGGTGGGGTTCTTCACGCTACCACCAGAATAGCCACTCTCGACAGAGACTACGCCATCGACAAGTTCGTACACGGCTTCGACGCACCAGAAACAGCCGCCGCCAAGAATCGCAGTGTCGAGTTGTTGGGTATCGGTTGGAGGTGTGCTCATAGAGGTTGATGTATATGGTGGAGGTACACGGCCATCGTTTGAACTGCAGGCTTGCGTGGTTGTCGAAACGCCTAAGCACAGCAGTCCGAAGATGATGTAATGAAGTCGGTGATGTAATTGCATAGAAACACAGGAGACGAATCGTGGTTGCAAAAAGTTCAGCAGGTAGAACAGGAAATGGCTCGACTGAGTGCCATTCCAGCCCATGCTGCTAGACCGCATGCAGCCAGAGTGGTACCCACATAGGTCCCCGCCAGGAGAAGGTTGCCTTGCTCGATGAGCAAGGCGGTCTCAACAGCAAATGCACTATATGTTGTGAAGCCACCACAAAGTCCAGTGCCCAGAAGCAGTCGCGTTGTTGGGTTCATGTCAAGTGATGTGCCCGTGGTTCCTGCAACGAGTCCCAGAATGAAGGTGCCAACGATATTTACTAGTATTGTTGCCGTAGGAAAACTGGAGGCTAGTGTGGGGAGGGCAATGCTGATGCCATAGCGCAAACCGCTGCCAAGCGCACCTCCGGCCATTACCA
Source organism: uncultured Melioribacter sp. (assembly GCA_964484755.1). Classification (GTDB taxonomy): domain Bacteria; phylum Bacteroidota; class Ignavibacteria; order Kapaibacteriales; family Kapaibacteriaceae; genus UBA10438. Next base: position 69,185 of record CAZAGH010000005.1, read on the forward strand.
GGAACAGATTCATCATGTCCAAATGTACCGGATTGAACGGATATCTTTGTCGCCTATGAAGTACATCCTCACGTTGATCGCTTGTGCGATCCCACTTGCCGTAGCGGCACAGTCGCCCTACGTTCACACGACAACCTACATTGATGCTCCAGGTTCCGAGCCGCGGGAACGTCCAGTCGACATCGAGCGAATGACGCTCGATGTGCGCTTCAAGCCCGAGCAGGGGCTTGTTCAGGGCAAGGTCACGCATGTGTTCAATGTGCTTCAGAAGCAAGTAGATACGATACTGTTTGATGCAATCAAGATCGACATCAAGACTGCAACGCTGAACGGACGTTCACTTAAGTTTCGATCAACGGATACCTCAGTGATCGTATACTGCGAGCCCCCTCTCACATGGGACCGCAAAGACTCGATCACCTTTACCTACGAGGCAAAGCCTCGTAAAGGGATTTACTTTATCGGCTGGAATGATCCGAGTGGTCGCATGCGCAAGCAGATCTGGACGCAGGGGCAGGGGATCGACAACCGGCATTGGATACCGATGTATGATGAAATGAACGACAAGATGATCACAGAGACCATCACAACGTTCGATTCTTCCTACACGGTATTGTCGAATGGAACGCAGCTTGGCATCCGTACGAACAACGACGGCACAAAGACGTGGCACTTTACGATGACGCGTCCGCATGCATCGTATCTCTTGATGCTGGCAATTGGGAAATACGCCATCACTGAGCGCGTTTCGAAGAGCGGAGTCAAGCAACGGCTTTACTCATATCCGGAGTATCCCGAGCGTATCGAACCGACATATCGCTACAGCTCTGAGTCGATGGACTTTCTTGAGGAATACATTGGCATCCCGTACCCGTGGGAGCTCTACAGTCAGGTGCCAGTTGCTGACTACATCTTTGGTGCGATGGAGAATACCACAGCAACCATTTTCGGAGATTTTTCACAGACAGATGCACGGGGCTGGCTAGACCGTTCGTACGTGAACACAAATGTTCACGAGTTAACGCACCAATGGTTCGGAGACCTGGTCACTGCTAGAAGTCAGAAATCAGTTTGGCTGCAGGAGAGCTTCGCCACGTTCTATCCCCATGTCTTTATCCGCAAAACTCCAGCGTTAGGGGGCGAAGACGGCTACCAATGGGGTAGACGCGGCATGCATCGCTCGGCACTGGCGGCCTCTGAAAAGGACCGTCTGCCGATCGTTCACCCTACAGCGGGTTCTGCACGCATCTATCCGAAGGGTGCGGCAGTGCTCGACATGATGGCCTATACCTTTGGCGAAGAAGCGCTGCGTCGGGTGATCAAGAATTACCTCGAAAAGCACATGTATCAGACGGTTGAAACAAACGACCTCTATCTGGCATTTCAGGATACACTCGGCCTTTCTCCAGAGTGGTTTTTCGATCAATGGCTCTACAAAGGCGGAGAACCACACTATAAGGTCTCTTGGAGCAAGAGTGCTATGCAGTCTGGTAGCTCAACCATGCCATCTACTCGTGTTGATGTTTCCCAGGTACACCACATGGATGAGCTCACGGGAGTATTCCGCATGCCAGTGGTAGTCGAGGCCTGGTACACCGATAACACAAGCGACCGTGTGCGGATTGATATCGACACCAAGGATGCAGTTCTGCAGGTGCCGAATCCACAGAACAAACCGGTTGCATTTGTGCTCTTTGATCCGGGTTCGTATATCATGAAGAAGGTGACCTTTGAGAAAAGCTGGGAAGAAAAGCTTGCCCAACTCCAGCGAGCCCCTTTGATGATTGACCGTTACGATGCGCTCGAGGCAATGCGTGGTGATTCTGCGCGGGGAGCGGAGCGAGTCCGCATTCTCAAGGATCTGCTGCAGCGCGAAACATTCTCTGCGATGCGATCAGAGGCTATTCAGCAGGCATCAGAGCTGGCACAACATGGCTTCCCAGAGGCGTGGGATCTTGTCAAAGTTGGACTCGAGGACAAGCAGACAGACGTACGCAAATCAGCGGTGAACAGCGTTTCGATCATCCCGGAAACTCTTCGTGGGTCGTTCGAGCGAATGCTGAATGACTCTTCATATATGGTTATCCAGACAGTATTAACAAAGCTGGCAGCAAGCTTTCCGAAGCGGGCAGAATCGTACACAGAGCGCGTAAAGGATGTTCGTGGACCTCACGAACGCGTCCGCATTGCGCGGCTTGAGATTGAGTTTCACAATGGCAATCATTCGGCATTGGATGAGCTTGCTGATCTTGCCGGACCAGGCTGGGAGTTCATTACCCGACAGAATGCAATGGGCGCATTCAAGCGGATTGGGATGCTCCGCACCTTGGCAGTGGAGAACATGCTCCAAGCCCTTTTCAGCACGAATAACCGTTTGAGTGCTGTTGCGTTGTCAACCCTGACACATCTCAGCGAGGTTACAACGTACCGTCATTTTATCCGCCAAATAGTTGAAAAACAACAACTTAGCAAGTGGCAGAAGCAAATGGTAGAGCCATTGATTCGCTAGCCTGTTTTTTGGTTCACAAATTGCTTCGCGGATAGGGGGCTCGTAAGGTTGTTTGATACCTTGCAGTTACCTATTTTCGGTCTTTCTGCTACGTGGGCGACGTGTGTCCACGTGGTCGTGTAACGCAATTACGATGAAGAAACAACGACATTTACATATTTCATTTGGAGGAGCTATGCTTCGCAACGTTACAACGTTGGTTGCGCTGCTTGGGGTGATCGTTTTATCAGCGGTCAATGGATACGCACAAGCGCCATTGAATCGTTCGGTATCGGTAACTGCAGGTGCGTATACTGAAATCACTGGTGGTACAGTGATTTGGAACAACACTACACCGAATTGGTCCACTGCAGCTGCCGTTGAAGTCACGCTGCCGTTCAGCTTTGTCTACGCTGGTACCACGTACAGTTCAGTGTGGGTGAATGGTGGAGGATCGATCAGCTTTGGCGGTCCGAATACTTTTTCAACTCCTCTCCAAAACGGACGTCCATGCGTTTCGGCGTTTGGTAGCCTCATGACATCGGCTGCTGGCGGCGATGTTACGTGGAATGTCACTGGTGCTGCACCAAATCGAATCCTCACGGTTCAATGGCGCAACGCAACTCGTCAGTATTCTGACAACGCAGCGCGCGACATATACAACTACCAGATCAGAGTCTGGGAAGCGAATACTGGACTCAACGGCAACCGCATCGACATTATCTATGGTAACATGTCGGTAACGGCTTCTGTTGCTGCTCAAATCGGTGCCACAAACGGTTCAACAGAGACTATCGGTTGCAACGTTGGTTACTACACAGCTAGCTGGAGCCGTCCGCACTTTGGATCAACTGCGAGCCTTTCGCAAATGACTAGCGGATCTGTTCCACCAAACGGACTCACGATTACGCTGCTGAAGCGTCAAGCTACATCGCTCAATAATGATGTTGGTATTGTTCGTATTGCATCACCTACTGCAAAGTTTGACGCAGGCACATCGCAGTCAATTCAGGCAGTAGTTCGCAACTGGGGCGCAAATAACGTAGACTCGCTGATCATCAACTGGTCGGTGAATGGTGTTACGCAAACTCCAGTCAAGTATTATCCTCAGCCAGTTTTGGCTCCAGGGCAAGAGCGCACAGTTACTCTCGGAGCAATCGCATTCGCTCCGTTCTCGTTTAACACGCTGAGCATCGCAACATCGCTTCCGAATGGTCAAGCAGACATCAACGCAGGTAATGACCGTCACGTCACGGAAGTTGCACCTCGCGTTCAGGGCACAGTTGTTGTTGCTCAAAACGGCAACCCGAATACGTTTCCATCGATCACAGCCATGCTTCGTCACGTGTTTGTTGCTGGACTAAGCGGCAACCTCACAGCAGAGATCCGCGCCGGTGAGTACAATGAGCAAGTGATCATTCCAGCAATTGATCGAGTTGGAGGCACACTTACGATTACAAAGCCAGCTTCGGAAGCCGTAACGATCCGCAACACGGTTCATCCTGCTGTGCCGAATTACGGTATCCTCGGAACTGCTTCGGTAGTGACTTTCCTCGACAATGCTGGTAACGTTGCACTGCGCAACCTGTCAATCGTATCGAACGACGCTAGCCGCACTGGTGCAGCCGTTATCGGCAATAACCTCGGAGCGATCACTGTTAACGGTTGTACATTCAGGGGGCCAGTAGGCTACGCAACATTGAATGGATCACTTGTACAACTGGGCAACCAGACGAATGGTGGTCAAATCACATTCACGAACAACACAATCACACAAGCTGTTGCTGCTGTCTCTATCAACGGTGGTAGCATCAGCAACAATGTCTCCAACAACACAGTTACAGACGTCGTAGCTGGATTGTTCGTTTCTGGTGGTGCTCCGACGGTTAGCGGAAACAAGGTCACGACTTGTGACTGCAGCAACTTCCTTGCTGAAGGTATTAACCTTCAGGGAACGTCTGGTGCAAGGGTATCTAACAATACACTCAACGTGCTTCGTACAACGGGGCAGACACGTGCTCTGACTGTATTGAGCTCAAACAACGCTGCAGTATCTAACAACATGATCACTGCTGGCGGTTCGACACTTTCTGTAGGTGTTTGGGCGGAAGCAAATGTTGGGGCTGCCAACAACTTCTGGCACAACTCTGTAAATGTTGTCGGAACTGCTCCAGCAACTTCAAGCACAGCCCTCTATGTTGTCAACAATAGCGGCTCTGTAAACCTCATCAATAACATCTTCCACAACTTTGGTCAGGGTTCTGGTGCGGGCTATGCAGCATGGTATACGGCTGCTACGCCTAACCCGCTCGGTACAGTTGACTTCAACAACCTCATGACAACAGGTACAAACCTTGTTAACTGGGGTGGTACGCTTGTTCCTCGCAACGCTGGTGTTAACCCGCTTGCATCATGGCGTGCTGGTTCTGGTCGTGATCAGAATTCATCATCGGTCGCAGTCAATTTCGTTGGTGAAACTGATCTCCACATCCTTTCAATCCAGCGCGAACTCTGGGGTTCAAATCTGGCGCTTCCACTCGTGCCTCTTGACATCGATGGTGACACACGCACGAAGCCATATATGGGCGCTGATGAAGTAAAGCCTGTCATCGCAATGGTTCAGCAGCCAGCAAGCGCATATGTTTGCGTTGGTGGCATTGACACACTTATTGCAATTGCCAATGTGACGCCTGGTGCAACGACAACGTATCAGTGGTTCAAGGATGGCGTAGAACTCACAGGCCAAACAGGCAATATCATCGAGCTTAGGAATGCACAATACACGACATCTGGCGTGTACACATGCATGGTCAAGGCAAACGATGGTACAAACTTTGTGCAGCTTGAATCAGAAGGCGCAACTGTAATGGTTGTTCGTCCTACGCAGATCACAGAGCAGCCAACATCACAGCCAGTTGCTGATGGCGGTACATTTAACCTGACAATTTCAGCCGAAGCAGTAGGAGCTCCAACGAACTTTATCCCAGGATATCAGTGGATGAAGCGCGCATGGAATGCCGCCACACTTACATACGAAGACACACCTGTTGCAGACGATGGTCGCATCACAGGTTCACAGTCATCGATGCTTACGGTACGTAATGCTGGTGAAGCTGATACAGCAGGCACATTCGTTTGCGAAGTAACAGGCTATTGCGGTACAGTAAAGTCAAAGGCTGCTCGCGTCTTCATTCCGCTTGTTGCAGTTTCTAACATGACGCCAAACCTTTGCGAAGGTGGCACGCTTGAACTCGATCTTCGTGCAAATCCAACAACACTGCCAGAAGGTAATGCTTCGTTCCAGTGGTACAAGGATGGCGTAAAGCTTGCTGGTCAGACAGTTCCAGCTCTAAGCATCAAGAACTTCACGAAGGCAGACAACGGCACATACTCATGTGAAATGACCTTTGGTACAAAGGAACTCACATTTGCTTCAAACGCAGTCTCTGTCACAGCTGGTACAGCACCAGAGTTCACACGTCAGCCAGAAGGCGTAACAGTTTGCGAAGGCAAGGTCATCACACTTTCAGCAGCAGCTGCTGGTGACAATGTCCAGTATCAGTGGATGAAGGGCACAGAAGTTCTCGCTAACGAGAATGCTTCAACACTATCACGCATTGCAACAGATGCAGATGGTGGTTCATACTCAGTTGTTATCACAAACACATGTGGCACAAAGACGTCAACAGCAGTTGATGTTGTTGTCGATCCACTTGCAAAGATTTCAACTCAGCCAGCTGACGTTCAGTTCACACAAGGTGGAACGATCACATTGTCTGTAGTTGCAGCCGGCCGTAATATCTACAACTACCAGTGGTACGTAAACGGTGTTGCAATCCCAGGTGCTACAAACGCTACACTTGAGATCAAGAACGCTACGACAGCAAACGCTGGTGAGTACTATTGTGAAGTCACAAACCTCTGCGGTGCAGTTAAGACACGCAACGCGGTTGCTTCGATCACAACTGGTGTAACAGAAGATGTTGTTGCTGGTGGATACTTGCTTTCAACAGCATTCCCGAACCCAACATTCGATGCCTCAAACGTCACGTTTGCAGTGCCAGCTGCTCAGCAGGTACGCGTAACTGTTAGCGATCTCATGGGTCGTGAACTTGGCGTTCTTGTTAACGAAGTTGTTGAGAGCGGTTCACACGTTATCAAGTTCCGCGCAAGTGAGTTCAACCTCACAGCGGGTGCTTACAACGTAACGATGAATGCAGGCGGCTTCGTAGCCACACAGCAGATCATTGTTGTGAAGTAATACGATATCTCCGAAAACAACAAAGGCCCGGTAACCATTGGTTACCGGGCCTTTGTTGTTTTGTATCTCGTGCGCTCTTGCTGTGTCGATGTTCCATTTTGGAACTAACGGATGTCGACGGTCTGCCATCCCTTGGGTACGATAAACCGAAACGATTGTTGATTCGGTTTCGAATTCGCGACAAACTTCGATATCTGGTAATCGCTTGTTGATCCAGCAGAGGTGATTCGTACGTTATTGACGATCATAGAAGAAGTGCAGGTAATCTCAACTGCACTTATGTTGGCTATTTGAGCCTGAGGACTTGGTGCTTCAAGTCGAACCACTACAGCAGAGGAAGCCTGGCGGGCTATAGAGCTGCGATACACGGACATAACATCGAAAAACACACGTTCTATCGACACGTCGGTTGATTGTGGCTTATAGTCATTGATCACCACAGTCTTCGTCGATGCTGTGGCATTCCAGACGGTCTTGCCGTCACTTACCACAGTTCTGTCGCCCATGGTTATTCGATACGAACCACCGCGCTTAGCAAGTATGCTGCCGGTTTGGCCGCTCCCATCACGAAATGCGAATGAAACGGTAGATAGACCACGGTACGACCTGTGAAAACGTTGCAGGGGGTCTTCAGCAGCCTGCAGAGACAGCATCGAGCAGGCTATTAGTGCAGCATGACGTAGGACATTCATTGTTTCAATCTGGCTTTCGAATTAGTGAGGTAAGTGGACCGCGAAGTCCGGAGTACCCCGTCAACTTAGCATCAATGGATCCAATGGCGACCTTCGTTGATACCTTCACGGGGATACGTCTGTCGTCATCAGATAACCACAGCAGGAGCTTACCTTCGTACTTGAAGAGACTTCCCGACTTAATGACGGGTTCGACAACGATACAGTTGAATATGCCTGCATCAACCTCTACCTGCTGACGCCCATGCACTTTGACGGCAAGATCATGTGTAGCGCGGTCAAAGAAATTTTGTAGGTAAAGAATCTGGCCTGGTTTGTACGACCTAAGGTCTACAGACCGTACGAAGTAAAATGCCGATACGATGTCGTGTACGAACTGCGGTATGGTAAACGTGCCCTCGGTGGTCTTTGCGGTCTTTGAGGTATGATCAAACGTGGCTGAAAAGTCCTTGCTGAAGCCCCCTTCTCGTATCGACTGTTGGAACGCCCATGGGAAGACTCCATCAACATCGACAAGCGTCCGATATCGATCGCGGACGCGATAGAGGAAGTCCAGTGACTTCAGTGAATTGACCTCGAATCGGATGTCATAGCATGGCCTGCCCATCCGCACCACAGGGGCTTTGCCAATTGAAAAGACGGCAGTGCCAGCTGTGATGAACTTGTAGCCAACGTCGTACTCTAATCGCTCACCATATCCAAAGGCATTGTTCTGCACCACGCGAAGCGGAGGCATACTTTGCCCCTGAGCAGCCGCGATGGACTGCCAACCACATAGCCCAAAGATCATTAGAACAAGTACCATCATGACTTTTACAGACGCAATCCTGCATGCAATGGTTTACGGTAAAAAAAACGTCTGACCATGATACCTGCATGATCAGACGTTGAATGTGGGCCCGGCCGGATTTGAACCAGCAACCAACGGATTATGAGTCCGCTGCTCTAACCATTGAGCTACGAGCCCCCTCACGAGAGCGCACAAACTTAATTGAACAGACCCAGAAAAACGCCGAGTTGTGCAGAAAAACCGTTCATCGAGATCGAACTTGGCATGTTGGTCACGGTTGAATAACCATTGGCTTGCCAATCTGATGTTGAGAACTGGACTGCATATGATCCCTGCGCACGGATGGCAAGGAACGGTGTAAGGACATATTCAAAGCTCAGACGTGGCAACGCAACAAGAGAGCTTTGCAGCAAGCGGGTATTGTCGCCTGTCGGAGCCGAGGTATTGATGTTGCTCCAGTCCACGCTTGGTCCATTCTGCCGAACATCAATCTGTGTGGTACCCCAGCAGAAACCAACGCCCGGAAGTACCGTAAACGAACGAGACAACGGAAGGGCGTAGTCAGCATGGAACGTCTTTGTTGAGACAGCATAATCAACGCTACGATTAACCACGGCCTGATTTGACAGAGTAATATCGCCTGAAGAGGCAACAGAACCAGTAAGCCATGAAAACCCGACGCGGACGTTTGGAACAATACCAATGGCTGTATAGAGTTCAGCTCCGAAGAGCAACAACGGGGAGTTCATATTGCCGAGCCCGAGAGCTGTGGCCTTGGCATTTACATCAGTTACATCAGGCATGAATAGGTTCATCACAGGACCCACTCCGATGGCTGAGTACGGGGTTGATTCCTCTGGAAGGGGCTCTTCATCAAAATTCAGCGAGTTCAACCGATCATCTTGAGCTGTGGCTGCAAACGATGTAATGATGACAGCAAAAATGTATAGAAACAGACGAGGCATAATATTCTCCGTAGAAGTGTGCCACGAAGATACGGGGCTCCGTAGTTTCGTCGCATGAAGATTGTTGCAGTGGTGTTGGGCGGCGGGCTTGGTGTTCGACTATGGCCACGCAGTACAGAGCGTAAACCGAAGCAGTTCGTACACGTCTTGGGTGAGGGGACTCTCATCCAAAACACCGTGTCGCGGTTAGCACCGTTCATAGACGCAAGCGACGTCTACGTTGTTTCTACGCCAGAGCTGCATGACCTTGTACGAGATCAACTCCCAAGCATACAAGACCAACACATTTTGTCGGAGCCATTTGGACGAAATACTGGTCCCGCAATTGGATTCGCCGCAACAAAACTTCGCGCCACCGTAGGTGAGGATGCCGTAATGGTTGTTCTTCCGAGCGACCATCTGATCTCCAATGTGCGTGAGTTTCATGTGATTCTCGACAAGGCTTGTTCGGCAGCAATCGCTCTTGGTCGAATCATCACAATCGGTGTGATGCCGACACGAGCTGAGACAGGGTATGGCTACATTCAAGTAGGTGATGAGATAGCTACCGAGAACCCTGTGTTGCGTGGTGATGTCAAGTCAGTCGAGACGTTTGCTGAAAAACCGGATGCATCTACCGCACAGCGATTCATTGATGCTGGTGACTTTGTCTGGAATAGCGGCATCGTGGTTGGTACGGTTGGGGCAATTCTTGATCGTATCGACGAGTTTCTACCTGACCATGCGCCACTTCTTGCGCAGTACGAAAGAGCCATTGGCACTCCCGATGAGGGCTTGGTTCTCGAAACCGTCTACCGCCAGATGCGTTCAGTGTCATTTGATGTTGGCGTGTTAGAGCATGATCGCAGTTTAGGTGTTGTCGAGGGTGCCTTTGGTTGGAGCGACGTGGGGACGTGGGATGAGCTGTATCGCATGTCCATGAAGGATGGCAAAAACAACGTTCTCGAGGGCAATGTACTGGCTGTAAATACCACGAATAGTTTGGTCAGTGGTTCAACAGGTAGACTAATCGCCATGATCAACGTAGACAATCTGGTTGTCGTCGAAACTGAATCATCGATTCTGATCTGTAAGCGAGGTCAAACAGAGGATGTCAGAGACCTTGTAGATCAGTTGCGTCGGCGACATATTGCTAAACACTTTTAATGTTATGCAAGCCCCCTTCACCATCCTTGCCGTGATTGTTATGCTTCTGTGTCAAGGGGCTGGCTATGCTCAAACCGATAGGGCCGCGGTTGATAGTCTCCGCAGAGATGCTGCCCGGACGCTAAGGGCATCAGATAGTTTGCGTGCGGCTTGGGATGTACAATGGAAACGCAGTGATAGTCTACGTATCGAATCGATGTTCCTTCGCATGCGTTCAGACTCTCTTAAACGTGTTGCGCAAACGCAGCTGGGTCGCGTTGCTTCGCTTGAACAGGCAATGCTTGATACCACCAACACAATCGATGTGATCGTTGACAGCGCAGTTGTCAACACGATTCGTTCGGCGGCGCAGGCAGTGCGAAAGCCCAAAGTATCTTCGGGCAGAACACTCAGTGATTCACTCACGGCCATCGTTATGAAGGTAAAGCCCGATACGGGTACTGCTTCGTATTACGCCGAACAGTTTCATGGAAAGAAAACGTCGAGCGGTGAGACCTTTAACATGCACGACCGCACGTGCGCACACCGATGGCTGCCCTTCAACACGATGGTCAAGGTTACCAATCTTGCCAATGGCAAAGAGGTTGTAGTTCGTGTTACCGACCGAGGACCATGGAAACACACGCGCCTCATCGACGTATCAAAACAAGCCGCAAAGGAGCTTGATATGATTCGCGCAGGAACGGCTCGTGTAGCTATTGAAGTTGTTGCTCCGCCCTCAAAGGACGAGGAATCAGCCGACGATTCAGAGTAAGCCAGGAGAGCTTAGCAGAACGGAATCTTGACCACTTCTGCTGGGAACGTTGTTCCACGAGCAGCGATCTCGATCATCGAGCCAGGTGTGCTCAGCGCAGTTGGCACATAGCCAAGACCGATACCAGTGCCTAGGCCTGGCGATGTATTGCCGCTTGTTACGTGTCCGACTGTTTCGCCGTTCGATACGATTGGGTAGCCATGGCGCGGAATGAGCTTTTCGGTGCGCATTACGAAACCTACGAGCTTACGTGTTGGACCCTCTTCCTTGACCTTGGCAATAACATCGCTGCCGTTAAATGGACCCTTCGCAAGCTTTGTGATCCAACCTAGGCCAGCTTCGATTGGGTTTGTCTCGTCTGTGATATCGTTGCCATACAGGCAGTATCCCTTTTCGAGACGCAGCGTATCGCGAGCTCCAAGACCTATCCACGCGATACCATCGTTCTTGCCGGCTGTAAAGAGTTTCTCAATCACGTGTGCACACACCGAGGCATCTCCGCGGAAGTACAGTTCAAAACCAATCTCACCAGTGTAGCCCGTGCGCGAGAGGATCATATCTACGCCTGCAAGTTGTCCTTCGACAAAACTGTAGTAGGCAACTTCACCAAGATTTGCATCTGTGAGCGTTTGGAGTACTTCGATACTCTTTGGTCCCTGCACAGCAAGGAGGTTGATGTCGTCGCTGTGGTCTGTGAGCTCAAGATTTGTAAAGCCTACAGCATTCTCGCTCACCCATGCCCAGTCCTTGTCGATGTTAGCGCCATTGACAACGAGCATGTAGTCGTTCTCGCCGCGCATGTATACGAGCAGGTCATCTACGAGTCCACCATCTGGACGCGGCAACGCAGAGTACTGGGCCTTGCCAGGGGAGAGCTTCGATGCGTCGTTCACCGTGATCTTTTGGATGAATGCCAGAGCATCAGCCCCCTTCACGAAAAACTCACCCATGTGAGAGACGTCGAACACTCCAACGCCCGTGCGCACGATACGATGCTCTTCTAGGATACCGGTTGGGTATTGGATCGGCATTTCGAATCCAGCGAATGAAACCATCTTCGCGCCAGCGGCAACGTGTATTGCGTGGAAATTTGTCGTCTTCATTGTAGTACTTTCGTGGAGTGAGCTGCGAATATAACCAGCACGCAAACCATACAGGGGGCTTGTATGACGTCACGTCGATCTTTACTTCGGTCGCTAGCTGCGATCGGACCAACGGCGCTCTTTGCGTCTGATGCACTGCATGCTGTAACGCAGTGGCTTCCTACCACGTTCCCAGCGCCGGCGTCCGATGTTGCGCGGGACGAGGACTTCTGGATGACGGTGCAGCAGG
>CAZAGH010000006.1:0-49845 GCA_964484755.1 uncultured Melioribacter sp.
AGAGCCAGCATTGATCTGCGTAACTGTCATCTTAACCTTACCGAGCTGCTCCGATACACGATCAAACGCATACGTATTGAACCATTCGATGTCCCGATGTGCACTTGTGATTGCGTTAATGCCCTCTTCGCGAGCTGCATGTCCCGTGCGTCCATGCGCAGTGCAATCCAGCACAACAAGCCCCTTCTCCGCAATCGCAAGCTCCATGGCTGTTGGCTCGCCAACAAGCGCGAGATCTATCGGATAGGAGCTCCAGAGCTCTCGCGCCAATAGGTCCATGCCGCCAGTGCCCGATACTTCTTCTTCGGCTGTTGCCGCAAAGACAAACTCAACCGGCAGATCGGTCTGTGATTGATAATGCAGAAAGGTAGCAAGCATCATCATGAGTGCCCCACCTGCATCGTTGCTGCCAAGGCCGTAGATTCGGTCGTTTTCGATGGCAGCGCCAAACGGGTCCTTCGTCCAGCCTTCGCCAGGGCGCACAGTATCGTGATGTGAATTGAGCAAAACGCGCATCGCATTGCTGCGATACGATTCGCCACGACTGAACCCAACGACGTTGTTTCCTATGCGTCGCACATCGACGTTCTTAGCTCGTAGATATGCCTCGATGATATCAGCGGTAACGTGCTCGTCGCGTGAAAAGGACGGGGTCGATATCAACTGACGTAGCAGATCGATCATTGAATCACCGTCCCCTTTTGCGTGCCGAGATCTTCAGCATGCTGAATCCGTACCTTGATACCAGCGCATGCAGCATCCACGGCCATCGTAATCTTAGGGAGCATTCCCGCGTGCAAGATTCCTCCGGCTACCAGCTCATCTACTTGATCTACCTTGATTTCGGGAATCACTGATGATAGGTCATCAATATCACGAAGAACACCTGGCAAATCGAACAGGTAGACAAGCTCTACTGGTTCGGCTCCAGATGCAGCAAGTGCTTTTGCGATCTCTGATGCAACCGTATCAGCATTCGTATTGAGTAGCTGTCCCTTCCTATCGTGCGTAATGGGCGCAACGACCAGAGATACTCCCTGATGGAGAATCTCTAGAAGTCGTTGAGCATTCACGTTCACGATGTCACCAACAAATCCAAAGTCGACCTCTGGGTGCTCTCGGCGCTTGGCAGTGATCAGATTCATATCGGCGCCACACACACCCAACGCGTCTAATGACAGAGCCTGCAGCCTTGCTATGATATCCTTATTTATCAAGCCAGCATAGGTCATCGTCACAATACGCAGCGTATCAGCGTCGGTGATGCGCCGTCCACCCACCATCGCTTGAGGTATGTTCAATGCATGGGCTATCTCTGTGGCTACTCTTCCGCCACCGTGAACAAGAATGAAGGGGGCCTGCAGTGATGCGCATGCACGAAGGACATGCTCCAGCATCTCCGCATCATCGATGACGCCTCCTCCGATCTTGATCACGTGTATCATGCAAGCCCCTTGAGCATGTATGCGAGCACAGTCTGTGCCGATACGACACGATTGGCTGCTTGAGGAATCACAATCGAGTTTGTACTGTCGATTACTTCGTCTGAGACGATCATATTTCTCCGCACGGGCAGACAGTGCATGAACTTCGCATTATCTGTGATTGCCATCTTCTCAGCAGTGACTGTCCACGACATATCCTGTGAGAGTATCTTTCCGTATGGCTCAACAGCCGACCAGTTCTTCGCATAAACGAAATGTGCACCTTTGAGCGCTGCATCCTGATCGTTTGTTACATGTACTCCCTCAACGAAGGATGGATCGAGCTCGTAGCCCTCGGGATGCGTTACAACAAGTTCAACATCTGCATGCTTCATCCACTCCGTGAACGAGTTTGCAACAGCCTGTGGCAGAGCTTTTGGATGCGGGGCCCAAGTTAGAACTACTTTGGGACGCGGCGATGTCTTGTGTTGTTCAATGGTGACGAGATCTGCGAAGCTTTGTAATGGGTGACGTGTTGCACTTTCAAGGCTAACCACTGGAACGCCACTGTGCTGTATGAACTTTTCAAGCACCGTTTCTTGATAGTCATACGTGCGGTCCGTTAGTCCGGCAAAGGTGCGCAGACCAAGAATGTCGCAGTAGGCTCCCATCACAGCCGCAGCCTCTTTAATGTGCTCGGTGGTGCTGCCGTTCATGATCACGCCGTCACGTGTTTCCAGTGTCCATGAATCACTGCCCGCGTTAAGAACGATCGTCTCGGCACCCAACAGACTCGCTGCCTTTTGCGTGCTCATGCGCGTTCTCAGTGATGGATTCATGAACAACAGGCCAACAGTCTTACGCTTTCCGAGGCTCTCGTCTTTCCAAGGAGATGCGGCATAGGCCAGTGCATCGGTGATGGCCTGCGAAAGTCCGGGGCCATTGAGAATATCATTAACTGATGTAAACCGTTTCATATGCCTTGTTAGAATGCAGATGCTTTGGTGAGGAGTCCAGCCGTTTCATCAATGCCGAGCATGATGTTCATATTCTGCACGGCCTGACCCGAAGCCCCCTTCATGAGGTTGTCGATCACGGAAACGATGAGAAGCGCTGACTCCGATGCGACAATGCCAATGTGACACATGTTTGTGTTGACCACAGATTTCACATCTGGCTCTGTGTCTCGCACGACAACAAATGGATGGCTTGCGTAGTACACGTGATAGAGTTGTGCAAGTTGCTGGGCATCATACTCCCCGGGGATCACACACGTGGTGTAGATACCACGGCTAAATGGACCTCGCAAGGGGATGAAATTTAGACTTGGTACGCCAAGCGTCTGTTTGATCTCTGCTTCATGTTGATGCTGAAACACCTTGTACGCATTGATATTGCTATACCGCCACGAAAAATGCGTCGTATCAATTGGCTCTTGTCCAGCACCAGTAGAGCCTGTCATCGACTGCGCTATAATGTCGCCATGCAAAGCAGCAGACTCCGCGAGCGGCAAAAGGGCGAGCTCGACCGAGGTAGCAAGACACCCAGGATTGGCAACTCGAGTTGACGTCGACAGTTGCTTACGATACTTCTCTGGCAATCCGTAAACAAATGGACTATCGGCGCTCATCACACGGAAGTCCATGCTAAGGTCAATGACCTTCACGTGATCGGGCACGATATGCGAATTCATCCAGGCACGGCTCTTTCCATGCCCCATGCAGAGAAACACCGCATCCACGTTCTCGAATGAGGTCAACTCGCCAACAAAGGTCAAGTCTGTGTATCCCCATAGATCACTATGCGCGCTAGCAAGGGGCTTACCTGCATGCGAAGTGCTCACGGCTGTGATCCTTGCAGCATCAACGTGTGGATGCTGCAGCAGTAGGCGTAGTGTTTCGCCTCCTGTATACCCTGCAGCACCAATGACAGCGGCAGATATCATTGATTGTCTCCATGGACACTGCGCCAAAGCGTTGTGGAGATTGCGTTGATCGTCGCAAAACCTCGAGCGTCAGAACCATCCCACGCCTTGTTCTCCTCTCCGTAGGTGGCAAAGCTCGATTTCATAAGGTCATTTGCAGACTCAATGCCAAGAATGTTGAAGGTATGTGCAGAGCAAAGCAAAAAAACCGTTCCCGAGACCGCTTGTTGCGTTGTACGGAAGAATGCTTCGATATCGCGCATGGCTGGTTCGAGGAACTGACCTTCATGCAGTAGCTGACCATACCACAGTGATAGCTGATCCTTGAGCATCAGCTGCCATTTCGTGAGCGTGTGCTTTTCAAGTGCATGATGCGCCTTAATTGTCATCAATGCAGCCGGTGCTTCAAACGCTACTCGCCCCTTGATGCCAAGGATCGTGTCGCCGATGTGCATGTCGCGTCCAATATGCCACTGCGAACCGATTTCATTTAGAGCCTTAATCACATCCAGAGAAGGCATCGAGACTCCATTGAGTGCAACAGGAAGCCCCTTCTCAAAGGTGATTGCAACGCGCTCAGTTGTCTTGTCAGGATCTAGTCGGTATACAGACGATGGCCATGCATCGTTTGGAAGGGGCTCGTGCGATGTGAGTGTTTCGCGTCCACCAATTGTTGTGCCCCAAATGCCCTGATTGATTGAATAGGCTGACTTTGTCCAGTCGCCCTCTACGCCATGCAACGAAAGGTATGCGATCTCCTCATCACGAGAGAGTTTCTTATCACGAATTGGAGTGATCACTGGAAGCTCAGGACACAGGATCCGAAAGATCACATCAAATCGTATCTGGTCGTTACCGGCACCCGTGCTGCCATGTGCGATATGTGTTGCCCCGATGCTGCGTGCATGCTGGGCAATAGCGATGGCCTGCATAACGCGCTCAGCGCTAACGCTAAGCGGATACGTGCCATTCTTAAGAACATTCCCTGCGATGCAGTACCGTAGCACAGAGTCAAACAGCGCTTGCGTTCTGTCGAGCGTAACATGGGATGCAACACCGCAGGAGCTCGCCCGCGACGCAATGTTCTCGATGTCTTGAGCAGAGAATCCGCCGGTATCGACGAGAACCGTGTGGACCTCCATCCCCATGTCTACGCTGAGATAACGAGCACAGTATGATGTATCGAGTCCGCCACTAAAAGCAAGTAGGACCTTGTTCATTCTTCAGACTCCTTCGGATCATAGAGCATGCCGGTGCACAGACACATAGAACGCTTTGTGCGCTCAAGAATATCGAAGTTGGGGCACGACTGACATCCCTTCCAGAACGACTCATCTGTTGTTAGTTCCGAGAAATGCACGGGGCGATATCCTAGCTCGAAGTTGATCTTCATCACTGCAGCACTCGTCGTGATACCGAACATCTTGGCCTCTGGAAACCGCTCACGAGAAAGCTCAAAGGCAGCCCGCTTAATCCTGCGGGCCAAGTTGTTCTTTCGGTACTCAGGCTTTACGATCAGGCCAGAATTGGCAACATAGCGACCGTGTTCCCAGGTCTCTATATAGCAGAAACCGGCGAAGCTGCCAGATGGCGTTAGGGCGATAATGGCCTTGCCTTCTGTCATCTTCTGCTCGATGTACTCCGGCGTCCGCCGAGCTATACCTGTGCCGCGTTGCTGTGCAGCTATGAAGATCGTTTCAACGATCTCCTCTGCATATGAAATGTGTGAGTGATCGGCGCGTACAATGTACACGTCGACCTCTTCCATGAGGTTATTCATAGGCGTAAAATGAAGGGTGCTTGATCCGAACGGCGAGCTGATGTGCTCAAGCAGTTCGTTGTGGGCGAGGCGCTGAAGGCTTCGCTGCGGGATGGGTCAGGAACGGCGTGTTACGACAGACGCAATTCCAGCCGGGTTTCCCGCAGCGGAAGTCGTCGTCGGTCCTCTCGATGGTAACGCGTTCTGATCATACGTGGGTCGCAAACATCGCACTATTGCTGATTCTACACAAGGGGCGATGCAGCATGTTATCAGATATTATCGTTTTTAGCTCGCGAATCAGATGCGAGTTGCTCCTTGTATGCGAGCAATCGAGGCAGCAGCTCCGGCATGCCAATGGAAAGCATTTCGACGGCGAGCAAACCTGCGTTACGCCCGCCCCCTATCGCCACTGTGGCAACAGGAACGCCACTTGGCATTTGGACGATACTTAGAAGCGAGTCAAGTCCGCGCAGTTGCTTTGTTGCGATCGGCACACCGATCACTGGGAGTGGTGTGTACGAGGCTGTCATGCCAGGCAAGTGTGCGGCACCTCCTGCACCGGCAATGATGACCTTGATGCCGCGGGTGTGCGCGGCTGTAGCGTACTCGGCCATATCGGCAGGTGTGCGATGAGCGCTTACGATGCGTATCTCGTAGGCAACACCAAACTCTTCGCAGACGGCAGCGGCCTCCTTCATCGTCGGAAGGTCAGAATCACTACCCATGATGATGCCAACAACTGCTTGCGTGCTCATAATGTTTCCTTTGGTGTTTGGCTTACAATGCGCTTCATCAGGCCCAGGAGTTGGTGCCTGCCCAGACCTGTTTCACTAGATGTAGTAATCACGTCTACCAGGCTTGTGCATTGTGCAAGAATCTCTTTGACCTGTTGAAGACGATCCTGGAGTGCAGCTGGTTTGAGCTTGTCGCACTTAGTAAGGATGACCGCATAGTTACGCTGTGCAAACTCAAGCTCTTCAATCATTGCTAAGTCAAGGGGCTGTGGGTCGTGCCGTGAATCGACAAGAACACAGATTACGGCGAGCTGCTCACGCTTGAGTACATACGTCTTGATGAGCGACGAGAACTGTTCACGCTGGGTCTTGCTCACACGGGCATATCCATATCCTGGCAAGTCCACAAGCATAAAGCCGAGATCTGTCACAAAGAAGTTGATCTCTTGCGTCTTCCCCGGAGTATTGGATACGCGGGCGATCTTGGATGAGCGCACGAGCGTGTTGATGAGCGACGACTTCCCGACATTGGACCGGCCTATGAAGGCAATCTCCGACAGGCTGGATACAGGAAAGTGTTCAGGCGATGTTGCGCCTTTGACAAATTCCGCTCGCAGATGAATTTCTTGCGCCATAGGAGATAAAAATGAAAACGCCGGCTGCTAGCGCAACCGGCGTCTGTCGTACAAATGTTTACTGATTACTCCGCAGCGCTACCATCGGCTGGTGCTGCATCTGCTGCTGGAGCATCTGCTGCTGGAGCGTCTGCTGTATCAGCAGCTGCTTCTGCCGCCGGGGCTTCTGCTGCCGCTTCAACGGCTGGTGCTTCAACGGTAGTTGTTTCTTCAACAACAGCCTCTTCAACGATTGGCTCGTCTGCCACGACCGGCGCTGGAGCTGCTGCAACAGGCGCAGCCTTTGGCTTAGCGACTGGCTTTGGCTTGGCTGGTGTCTTTGCTGCGGCACGGCGCTTGGTCGATGAAGAGCGGCCGTCAACTGGATTTGACCAGTCAACAAGCTCAATCATCGCCGTCGCAGCGGCATCACCACGACGAAGACCGAGCTTCGTGATGCGTGTGTAGCCACCATCGCGCTCTGCCACGAGTGGAGCGATCGTATCGAACAGCTCCTGCAGCACACCCTTGTTCTTGATGTAACGTCCTACCATACGGCGGTTGTGAACGTCTACACCAGTGATGGCGCCTGACTTCTCTGACCGATGCGCATTGCGTGCACGTGTGATAAGCTGTTCAGCAAATGGACGGAGTTCCTTGGCCTTCGCAACTGTTGTTACCAGACGCTTGTGCTCGAACAACGATGTTGCCAAGTTCGCAAGCAACGCGCGCTTGTGGCTCGCTGTACGCTTGAGTTTCCGACCTGCATACCCATGTCGCATGATTACTTCTCCTTGCCTTCCTTAGTCTTGTTTCTTTTCGTCGCTGCTGAGGTAGTCATCCAGATTCATACCGAATGTCAATCCGTTCGCAGAAACAACTTCTGCCAACTCCGAGAGAGACTTACGACCGAAGTTGCGGAACTTCAGTAGATCAGATTCTTGGAGGCTAACCAAATCCGCAAGCGTCTTGATGCTTGCGGCCTTGAGGCAGTTGTGAGCACGTACGCTCAGTTCTAGTTCATCTACTGGTTGGAGCAGGATTCGACGAACACGTGAGCGCTCGCGGTCCGCTTCGCTGTCGCCTGCTGATGTCTCGTGTACCTCAGCTGCACCTGTTGCTGACGGGTTCACACCCAAGAACAGAGCAACGTGTGAGCGCAGGATACTTGCTGAATGCTCAACAGCTTCCTTCGCTGTGATCGAACCATCTGTACTTACATCAAGTACCAATCGCTCATAGTCTGTCTTTTGACCAACACGGAATGGCTCTACGTTGTAGATAACATTCTTGATCGGAGTGTAGATAGCATCGATTGGAAGCATGCCGAGCGGAAAATCCGTTGCGTTCTGCTCTTCTGATGGTACATATCCCTTGCCACGTCCTATGCGGAGCTCAACATCGAAGTCGACATCGTCTGACAGTGTAGCAATCTTTTTTGATGGATCAAGTACCTCGATCGCTCCAGCTGTTGCTTCCTGAATCATTTCAGCAGTCCACGTCTTCTGTCCCTTTACACGGAACGAAATACGCTGCGACGCCTTTGGATCATTGATACGAAAACGAACTTCTTTCAGATTGAGAATGATCTCACACATGTCTTCCACAACACCCGGGATCGTCTGGAATTCATGCTGAACGTCGGAGATCTTTACCCCAACGATAGCCGAACCCTGGATCGATGAAAGGAGCACGCGACGGAACGCGTTACCTATTGTAGTACCGTAACCCTCTTCGAGAGGATTGAGGATAAACCGAGCATGGTAGGGACTGCCGAGTTCTTCGACGACGACGCCTTCTGGCATCTGCATCTGCATATTCATGGCCTTCCTTTGGTCAAATTCAGACGGAAAAAATCAACATCATCAGTACGGGTTAGACGCGACGCTTCTTCGGCGGACGGCATCCGTTGTGCGGCAACGGTGTTTCGTCAAGGATTGAGAGAACCTCAAACCCTGCCTGCGTCAGCGCACGGATAGCGGCTTCGCGCCCGGATCCTGGCCCCTTCACAACAACGTCAACCTTGCGAAGTCCCATTTCGAATGCTTCGCGAGCGGCCTTGTCTGCAGACACCTGAGAGGCATACGGCGTGTTCTTCTTTGAACCACGGAATCCGTTCTTGCCAGCAGATGACCACGACAATGTGTTGCCGTACGTATCTGTTACTGTGACGATTACGTTATTGAATGTGGCACGGACAAACACCTTGCCATGCACATCCGCAACGATTTTGCGCTTTACGCGCTTCTTAGCAGCTGCCATTGATCATCATCCCTTAATTACTTCTTCACTGCCTTCTTCTTACCAGCAACCGTCTTGCGCTTACCCTTACGAGTACGCGCATTGGTACGCGTGCGCTGTCCGCGTGCTGGCAAACCGCGGCGGTGGCGTAGGCCACGGTAACATCCAACGTCCATAAGACGCTTGATGTTGAGTTGAATCTCCGAGCGGAGCTGGCCTTCTACCTTGTAGTCGGCGAGCACCTGACGGATGCGTGCAACTTCATCATCGGTCCATGTCGATACACGTTTGCTGTGATCAATACCCGCTTTGTCGAGTACTTCACCACTGATCGTGCGGCCGATGCCGAAGATGTATGTGAGCGCGACGATGCCGCGCTTATTTTTTGGTAGGTCGATACCTGCGATACGAGCCACGTTGTGTCTCCCTTTTAGCCTTGACGTTGCTTGAAGCGTGGGTTTTTCTTGTTGATAATGTAGACCCGTCCCTTACGACGTACAATTTTGTCGTCTGGACTGCGCTTCTTGACTGATGCTGTTACCTTCATGACTTCACCTGAAGTTAAATCTCGACGTTATTTGTAGCGATACACGATTCGGCCTTTCGACAGATCATAGGGCGACATTTCGACTGTCACCTTATCACCACGAAAGATCTTGATGAAGTGCATACGCATCTTACCAGACACGTGAGCGAGGATCTTGTGCCCGTTATCCAGTTTTACGATAAACTGAGTGTTCGGGAGAGCTTCCTCGATCGTGCCATCGACACGTATGACGTCTTCGCGACCCATGTAATCCTAGTTGTGTTTCTGTTAATTCCACTCTGTGAGAATTCTCGGTGTAGGCCCATCGATGAGAATGGTGTGTTCAAAATGCGCGGATGGCTTCCCATCAGCAGCATACACCGTCCACCCATCGCTTGCTGTGTGTACATGGAACATTCCCATATTCACCATCGGCTCGATCGCTAATGCCATCCCTGTCTTCAGGGGAACATTGGGAAATCGTGACCGATGCAGCAATCCCGGGACAAAATTAGGTACTGGAGGCTCTTCATGTAGGTGCTGGCCAATGCCATGTCCTACGAGTTCACGTACCACCGAGAATCCTTGTTTTTCAACGCACGTTTGAACAGCCTTCGCGATGTCATACACGCGATTACCATCCTTCGCCTGCTCGATGCCCAACATCAGTGATTCCTGAGTTACGTCGAGAAGACGCTGTTTTTCGGCAGGAATCTCACCAACACCAAATGTGAAGGCGCTATCTCCATAGTAGCCGTCCTTGCGAACTCCTACGTCTACCGAAATAATTTGGCCTGCCGACAACTCGCGCTGTGCTGGCATGCCGTGAACAACTTCCTCGTCAATGCTGATGCAAAGTGTATAGGGATATGTCTTGCGATCTACCCTATACCCTTTGAATGCCGGCTCTGCATCTCGTGTTCGGATAAAATCCTCTGCGATCGCATCGAGCTCCAACGTTGTTATTCCTGGCTTGATGTACCCCTGAAGATGCTGAAGAACGTCTGCGACGATTCTGCATGCAGCCTCGATTTTGCGCACTGCTTCACCACTGTGGGTTGGAATGCGAAGATCATGGGGTGACATGTTACCTTAGGATGCTACTCCTGCACGCCCACGGATTTTGCCTGTCTTCATGAAACCGTCATAATGACGCATCAAGAGATAAGACTCGATCTGCTGGAGTGTGTCAAGAGCTACACCAACAACAATGAGAAGACTTGTACCACCAAAGAACGACGCGAGCGCTGGCTGAACTGTCAAGACACTCATTGCAAACGTTGGAAGGATTGCAATGATCGCCAAGAAGATCGAACCTGGAAGCGTGATTCGCGTTAGAATGTTTTCGATATAATCCGACGTTGGGCTACCAGGACGCACACCTGGGATGAAACCACCATTCTTCTTCATATTGTCCGCAACTTCCTTCGGGTTGAAGGCAATAGCAGTATAGAAATACGTGAAGAAGACAATCATCAAACCGTAGAGCACCGAATACAGCACTGCATCTGGGCGAAGTGCAGCCTCAATCGTACGGAAGAAAGCAACATCGGGGAAAAAGCCAGCGATAGTGCCCGGGATGAACAGAATCGACTGTGCAAAGATGATCGGCATAACACCAGCAGTGTTAACACGAAGTGGTATATACTGCGTCGAACCACCATACACCTTACGGCCTACGACACGCTTTGCGTACTGCACTGGGATCCGCCGTGCACCCTGTGTGATGAGGATCACGACAGCAATGATGCCAAGCAACAACGTTAGGAAGATTGCTCCGATAACAAGCTGTTGGCCAAATGTGCTATCCTCTGGTGTAGTAGCAAATTGCTGATACAAACCGATAGGAAGACGCGAGATAATGCCGATAAAGATGATCAACGAAATACCGTTGCCAAGACCACGGTCTGTGATCTGTTCGCCGATCCACATGAGACCCATTGTTCCTGCAGTGAGCAGGATAACAGATGACACTGTCCAGAAGAAGCCTGGATCAACAACAGCACCCGGATAATCGTAACCAATCTTTGCTGTAACGCCCCATGCTTGCAGAGCAGCAATTGGAATGGTCAGGAGACGTGTGAATTGGTTGATCTTGCGACGACCGTCTTCGCCTTCACGCTGAAGCTTTTGCAACTGCGGCAGCACAACACCAGCGATCTGCAAGATGATACTTGCAGAAATGTAAGGCATGATACCAAGCGCAAAAATGGCAGCGTTTTCAAACGCGCCCCCTACAAAGAGGTTGTAGATCTGAAAGATGCCACCGTCTCCGGCAGCACCTGCTTCGATCTGGCGTTGTAGTTCGGTTGTATTGATACCGGGAATCGCAATAAGCGATCCGAGGCGCACAGCGAGCAAAGCGACAAGCGTAAATACGATACGCTGTCGTAGCTCTTCAATTCGGAACATGTTCCGAAACGTGGTAACAATATTAGCCATGAACGGTTACCGCTCCTCCGGCAGATTCGATCTTGTTCTTTGCAGATTCGGAGATCTTATCGCACGAGACAGAGAGCTTTGCTGAAAGATCGCCGTTACCCAAAATCTTTACTGGAGCAGACTTCTTGCGGATGACGCCAAGAGACAGCAATGTGTCCTTGTCTACTACTCCGTTTGTGATCTGCTGTTCGTCTACCAAACGCTGCAGGGTTGCAACGTTAACTTCTTGATATTCGATGCGGTTGATGTTCGTGAAGCCGAATTTCGGCACACGACGCGTAAGCGTCATCTGTCCGCCTTCAAATCCACGGCTCTGGCTAAAACCACTGCGTGACTGATGGCCCTTGTGACCACGCGTTGCAGTACCGCCGTGCCCTGAACCGGCACCACGACCTACGCGCTTCTTCTTGTGACGTGAACCCGCTGCGGGTGATAGATTTCCTATGTGTTTCATTTTGGGCCTCAGTCTGCAATCTCTTCAACCGTCACAAGGTGACGTACTGTGTTAATCATGCCAAGAATTTGAACGTTCTTTGGCTTGATCGATACGTAGTTAGGGCGGCCAAGGCCAAGAGCCTTGATCGTTGCTTTGTGCGCCTTCAGTGCTCCGATAGACGAACGCACTTGTGTGATTTTCAGCTTCATACTCTTCACTTCCCTTGTTTCGCTTAGCCTTGAAGAACTTTTTCGACACTAACACCACGGCGTGCAGCCACGGCAGCAGCATCTTCGAGCTGCATCAATGCATCCATTGTTGCCTTGACGGTGTTGTGCGGATTTGACGAGCCTTGTGACTTTGTCAATACATCCTTCACGCCAGCCAATTCGAGGATTGCTCGTACACCACCAGCGGCGATAACACCAGTACCAGGAGTAGCCGGACGGATGAGAACCTTTGCAGCGCCGAAACGTCCAACAACCTCGTGTGGGATTGTCCCGTTATCAATGCGCACCTTGACGACCGACTTCTTTGCTGCCTCTGTTGCCTTTGTAACGGCATTAGAAACTTCGCCAGCTTTGCCAAGACCGTATCCAACATGTCCCTGCTCATCGCCTACGACGACCATAGCAGAGAAGTTGAAGCGACGTCCGCCCTTAACAACCTTCGCTGTCCGGCCAACGTAAACGATCTTGTCCTTGAGGTTGAGATCTGATACTTTTTGCTTTGCCACGTGTACTGCTCCGTTTCGTTCTCTATTAGAAATCGAGACCACTTTCGCGG
Source organism: uncultured Melioribacter sp. (assembly GCA_964484755.1). Classification (GTDB taxonomy): domain Bacteria; phylum Bacteroidota; class Ignavibacteria; order Kapaibacteriales; family Kapaibacteriaceae; genus UBA10438. Next base: position 12,890 of record CAZAGH010000006.1, read on the forward strand.
GCTGCTTCTGCAAGCGCCTTTACGCGACCGTGATACAAAAACCCGTTGCGATCAAATGCCACTGTTTTGACATTGGCTGCTTGTGCACGCTGGGCTAAGACTGTGCCGACGAGGCGGCTTTCTTCGACCTTCGTCATTTCCTTCGTGATCTTCGCACGCACCTCGGTGTCGACCGTAGACGCTGATGCTACTGTCGTAGCAGCAACGTCATCAATGATCTGAGCGTAAATGTGTTGGAGTGTGCGATATACCGTAAGGCGCAAACGCTCTGGTGTACCTGTGATGTTCTTGCGAACCCGGCGATTTCGGCGTGCTTGACGGTGATTTTTAAGCTTGATGCGATTCATAGTCGTTTATTCTCCTTACTTACCAGCAGACTTACCAGCCTTGCGACGAACGTATTCACCTTCATAGCGAATACCCTTGCCCTTGTAAGGCTCTGGTGGACGAAGCTTGCGAACCTTGGATGCTACTTCTCCGACCAAGTGCTTGTTGATGCCCTTGACCGAAAACGCCGTAGGCGTGGCAACAGCAAACTCAACACCATCTGGCGGCATGAAAAGGATCGGGTGAGAATAACCAAGGGAAAGGAGTAGGTTCTTGCCACGCAATTCAACCTTGTATCCAACACCTTCGATCTGAAGGTTCTTTGTAAATCCGTTGGCAACACCTTCTACCATCCAGGCAATGTGCGCACGAGTTAGTCCGTGCAGAGCACGTACCTTCTTGTCTTCACTGATGCGAGAAAAGGTAATTGTGTTACCCTCCATTGTTGGCGTAATGGCATCGCTCATGTTGAAGTGAAGTTCGCCCTTAGGCCCCTTAACTGAACATGTACCCGCGTCGAACTTGACGCTAACACCATTCGGTACAACTATTGGCTTTTTTCCTACTCGAGACATTGTCGTAAGCTCCTAACTTCTCTTCTTACCAGATTGTGCACAACACTTCGCCACCGACATTTTCACGGCGCGCTTGCTTGTCTGTCATAACACCGCGCGGCGTTGAGACTATAGCGATGCCGAGACCGTTGCGTACGCGCGGAAGCTTATCTACAGCTGCGTAGATACGGCGTCCAGGCTTGCTCACGCGATGAATCTCACGGATCACTGGCTGTCCGTAGTAATAGCGCAGCTTAAGCGTTATAACACCCTGCTTGTTGTCGTCCGCATGAGTAAAGTCTAGAATGTAACCTTGATCCTTAAGAATCTCGGCTATAGCTGTCTTAAGCTTCGATGCGGGGACTTCCACGGTCTTGTGCTTTGCAGCCGACGCATTGCGAATGCGTGTGAGGAAATCTGCGATGGTATCTGTGACTGGCATATTCGTCGTCGTTGGTCGTGTTCGAAAAAGTGGCCGGATTGATTACCAACTGGCCTTGCGCATACCTGGAATCTTGCCTTCAAGTGCAAGAAGACGGAACATATTTCGGCAGAGACCGAACTTGCGATAGACCCCTTTGCCACGTCCTGTGATGAGGCAACGGTTGCGTACTCGCGTAGGAGAGCTATTGCGTGGAAGCTTCTGCAAGCCTTCCATGTCTCCTGCAGCCTTGAGCGCAGCACGACGTTCTGCGTACTTAGCAACCAATCGGATGCGCTTGTTGTTGCGAGCGATAATCGATGTTTTCGCCATGACTCTTCTCGTTATTCTCTATTAGTCGCGTTTACGGAATGGGAAGCCGAATTCTTGAAGCAATGCATATGCTTCCTCATCAGTCTTGGCTGATGTCACAAATGTGATATCCATGCCTTGAATCTTTGATACCTTGTCAACGTCGATTTCAGGGAAGATGATCTGCTCCTTGATACCGATCGTATAGTTTCCACGTCCATCGAAACTCTTATCCGAGAAACCGCGGAAGTCGCGAATACGTGGAGCAGCAATGTTGATGAACCGGTCAAGGAACTCATACATGTGAGCGCGACGCAACGTTACGCGTGCACCGATCGGCATGCCTTCGCGAAGCTTGAAGTTCGCGATCGACTTGCGTGCACGTGATACGGCTGGGCGCTGACCAACGATAAGCTCAAGTTCATTCACTGCAGACTGCAGCATTTTCGCATCCTGCGTAGCAGCACCTACACCGATATTGATTGCGATCTTCTCAATACGCGGCACCTCCATGATGCTCGAGTAATTGAAGCGCTTCATAAGTGCTGGTGCCACACTGTCCTTGTAGAAGGCATACAACCGCGCAGGTACCCGAACGTCTTCGATTTCCTCGATACGTGGGCCTTCCGGCTTGAATTGATCCCTTTTTGACGTTGTCTTAGCCATGATACGTGCGTTCCTTCGTCATTCGTCTGGTTTATTCTTCGTTGCCTGATTCTACCGCTTTCGCCTTCTTCGTGGCCTTCTTTGCCGCTGGCTTCGAGGCCTTTACAGAAGCACGATTCGGCTTGGAATCATACTTATCTGCAAGTTGAACATTCGAGTAATGGATCGGACCTTCCATCTCAATGATACCACCACTTGGGTGCTTTGGAGATGGACGTACAGCCTTCTTACGAATGTTTACACCCTCTACAAGGATGCGCATCGATGTTGGTTGTACCATAAGGACGCGACCACGCGCTCCCTTGTTCTTTCCTGCGATGACGACTACTTCGTCGCCTTTTTTGATCTTCAGCTTCATCATATACCTCAGAGCACCTCAGGTGCGAGAGAAATAATCTTCATGAATGCGCGCTCACGCAATTCGCGAGCAACCGGCCCAAAGATGCGCGTTCCACGAGGATCGTTGTTATTGTTGATGATTACGGCAGCGTTTTCATCGAAGCGGATATACGATCCATCACGACGGCGGATCTCCTTCTTCGTACGAACGATCACGGCCTTTACGACTTCACCCTTCTTGACAGCACCAGTCGGAAGCGCTGCTTTTACTGAACAGACAACGATGTCGCCCACGCCAGCGTAACGCTTACCATGGCCTCCGAGGACACGGATACAACGTATGCGCCGTGCTCCTGAATTATCTGCGACAACGAGGTTGGTTTCCTCTTGAATCATGATTCATTCTCCCTTACTGCGCTCGTTCGATGATCTCCACGAGGGCCCAACGCTTACGGGCGCTCAGTGGACGATGTTCGATGACCTTGACAACGTCGCCGATGTTGCACTCATTCTTCTCGTCGTGCGCCATGACCTTCGTTGTCTGTTTGAAGTACTTGCGATAAAGCGGGTGTGCTACCTGGCGCTCAATGCTGACCACGATAGTCTTGTCTGCCTTATTGCTGACAACCTTGCCAACGCGAACCTTACGGCGCGATGCTGTTGCCTCTGTTGATGTCGTTTCTACTGCCATGATATATTATCCGATTCAGTTTGCGTTGCTGGTGCGCTGGTGAAGGATCGTCTTCATACGGGCGATGTCCTTACGAAGCGTCTTGATGCTGGACGAATCCTGCAGTTGACCCAGTGCGAGCTGGAAACGCAGACGTGTGATGTTGTCTTCGCTTTCCTTCACAAACGACTGGAGCTCGGTATCGGTAAGACCTACAAGGTCTTTTGCCTTACGTGCCTTCATGATTAATCCTCCAAGTCTACGCGTTGGACAAACTTGCACTTGATTGGGAGCTTGTTGATCGCAAGACGCACAGCTTCTTGTGCACGCTCTTTCGAAACACCATCGATTTCGAAGATGATGCGACCAGGCTTCACGACCGCTACCCAGAATTCGGGATTTCCTTTACCCGAACCCATTCGCGTTTCCGCTGGCTTCTTCGTAACCGGCTTGTCCGGGAAGATGCGAATCCACACCTTACCATCACGACGTAGGTAGCGATTGATCGCAATACGCGCCGATTCGATTTGACGATTTGTGATCCAAGCCGCTTCAAGCGCCTTGAGACCGAAAGATCCAAATGCTACCGTCGATCCACGATACGCTTTGCCACGGCGGCGTCCACGTTGGGTTTTGCGGTGCTTAACTCTTTTTGGGATGAGCATGTCGTTGCCTTAGCCTGACTTACTGTTCCTTGTTCTGTTGCTTACCGATCACATCGCCACGGCATATCCATACCTTGACGCCGATCGAACCATATACTGTCTCTGCACGGCTCTGCGCATAGTCAATGTCTGCACGCAATGTGTGAAGAGGTACACGGCCTTCCTTATACTGTTCCTGACGGGTCATGTCTGCGCCACCAAGGCGGCCCGAACACATAACACGTACGCCCTCTGCGCCAACACGCATGGTGCTGCTGACGGCGTTCTTCATCGCACGACGGAAAGAGATACGACCTTCCAGTTGAGCCGCGATATTGTCAGCTACCAGTTGAGCATCCAGTTCTGGACGCTTAATCTCGCTGATAAGCACCTTGACTTCCTTCTTGGTAAGCTTGCGCAACTCTTCTTCGAGTTGTGCGATATCCTTACCCGAGCGACCAATGATCACGCCTGGACGTGATGTGTTGATCGTTACACGAAGTTGCTTCGCTGTGCGCTCCACGATTATACGTGCTACACCGGCCTTCTTTAGACGGCTCTTGATGTAGTTACGCACCATGATGTCTTCTTGGAGCTTGTCTGCGATGTTCTTCTCATCAAACCAGTTGGCTTCCCACTGGCGGATGATTCCAAGGCGTAGTCCTATCGGATTTGTCTTCTGACCCACGTGTCTTGACTCCGCTTACTGTTTCGTCGAAACGATGATGGTTAAATGATGTGAACGCTTACGAATACGATATGCACGCCCCATAGGAGCCGGCGATATACGCTTCATAGTTGGACCTGGGTCCACAAAGCATTCCTTCACGATGATGGACTCTGGATCAATCCCTTGATCCTTAGCCGTCAGATTGCTGATCGCCGACTTCAATGTCAACTGAGCAACTTCTCCAGCAGCCTTGTCAGAGAACTGCAGGATGTTCAGTGCTTCTTGAGCCGACTTGCCACGGATCAGATCAACTACCAGGCGCATCTTGCGTGGTGAAGACCTATTGTAGCGTTTGATTGCGCGTGCTTCCATCATTCGTCCTTACTTCTTGCCCGTTTTGAGATCTTTCCGGTTTCCAGCATGACCACGGTATGTGCGCGTTGGCGCAAATTCGCCAAGCTTGTGACCTACCATGTTTTCTGTGACGTAGACCGGAATGAACTTGTTACCATTGTGAACTGCGAAGGTATGTCCAACGAAATCCGGAGAGATCGTCGATGCGCGTGACCATGTCTTGATCACGGTCTTCTTGTTAGCTTCATTCATTGCATCAACTTTCTTGACGAGCTTGTAGCTAACAAAAGGCTCTTTTTTCAGCGAACGTGGCATGTTCTCTTAACTCCGTGATCCTATTTTACGAATTGCGCCTGCGAATGATCATATCATTCGAAGCATTCTTCTTCTTGCGTGTCTTCAGCCCCTTAGCAAGCTGACCCCATGGTGAGCGAAGGTGCTTACGACCACCGCCCGACTTTGAACGACCTTCACCACCACCGTTCGGGTGATCGATCGGGTTCATCGCCATACCACGTGTCTGTGGGCGTACACCCAACCAACGCATACGGCCTGCCTTGCCATAGCTGATGTTCTCGTGCGATCCATTGCTGACGACTCCGATTGTAGCCATGCAATTTGATGGCACCATGCGAATTTCGCCTGAAGGAAGCTTTAGCTGCGCCTTGTTGCCATCGATACCGACGAACTGCGCCGACGTACCAGCAGAACGAGCCATCTGGCCACCCTTGCCCGGACGCATTTCGATGTTGTGCACGAAGTAACCAACAGGAATCTTCGTGAACGGAAGCGCATTGCCGTCCTTTGGCTCAGCGGTTTCCCCGCTCATGAGCGTTTGACCGACCTTAATCTTATCCGGTGCGATGATGTAACGCTTCTCGCCGTCGGCATACTCTAGAAGAGCAATACGGCACGTACGGTTCGGATCGTATTCGATTGTCTTGACCGTAGCTGCAACTCCAAGCTTGTTACGCTTAAAGTCTATGATGCGGTACATACGCTTGTGACCACCACCACGGTGACGCGACGTTACGCGACCTGTGTTGTTACGACCACCCGACTTTTTGATCGGCTCGAGAAGGCTCTTCTCAGGCTTCGACGTTGTGATTTCGTCGAAGGTACTGATGCTGTAGTAGCGCGTTCCCGGCGTGATTGGTTTGAGATTTCTCGTTGCCATGATAATGCTTCGTTAAGTCTTCTTCGATTATTCTTCGTTTCCTTCGCCAGAAACGATGTCGATCGTCTGACCTTCCTTCAATGTCACGTATGCCTTCTTCTTCAAGTTGGTCTTGCCAACCTGCAAGCCCTGACGTGTCATTCGCGTCTTTACCTTGCCCTTCGTGCGAACAGTGCGCACGCTTACGGCATCTACATCAAACATCTGCTTGATGGCCGCACGGATCTGAAGCTTGTTTGCTTCTGGTGCTACCTCAAAGACGTACTGGTTTTGATGTCCAACCTTCGTTGCCTTTTCCGTGATAAGGGGCTTGCGCAATACCGTAATCATTGTGCTCCTCCTTCATCGCCGAATGACTTGGCGATTGTGTCGATCGCGCTCTTGAAGATCAGGATCTTGGTGTGATTCAACACATCATAGGCTGAGATCTTATCGGCAGGGAATGTTGTTACCCCAGCGATGTTGCGAGCTGAACGAACAAACGTCTCGTTCGCTGTTGGCAACAGTACAAGTACCTTCGATCCACCACACTTGACGGCGTTAAGCATAGTAGCCACTTCGCGCGTCTTCGGTGCTGACAGTGTAAAATCTTCCACGACGACAAGGTTGTTCTCGCGAGCACGCAGCGTCAACGCTGACTTACGTGCAAGGCGCTTGACCTTGACTGGCAGTTCAAGTGTGTACAAATGCGGCTTTGGACCGTGCACTGTACCACCACCAGGCATCAAAGGTGAACGGCTTGAACCACGACGTGCTCCACCTGTTCCCTTTTGCTTGAATGGCTTCTTACCACCACCAGACACCTCTGTGCGTGTCTTTGTCTTGTGCGTTCCCTGACGACGATTCGCCAAGTACGCACGAACCGCGAGATACATCGCATGCTCGCTAGGCTCGATTCCGAAGACAGAAGCCGGAAGCTCTATCGAGCCTGCCTTAGATCCATCTTTCGTAAGTACATCCACAGTCATGAGTGTGTTCTTCTTAGAGCTTGACAATTTCAACTACTGAATTCATTGCGCCTGGAATGCTTCCCTTCACCAAGATGAGGTTCTGCTCAGGCATTACGCGAAGGATCGTCAGATTGCGAATCGAGATCCGTGTTCCACCCATTCGACCTGCCATTCGCATGCCCTTGAAGACACGTGAAGGGTACGACGATGAGCCGATAGAACCTGGGGCACGTGGGCGGTCTGATTGACCGTGCGTTGCCATACCTACACCGCCGAAGTGGTGACGGCGAACAACGCCCTGGAAGCCCTTACCCTTGCTCGTAGCAGATACTTTGATCTTGTCGCCTTCTGCGAAGGACTCGACAGTTACAATGTCTCCGCTCTTGACTTTGTCAACGAGCTGACGGAACTCCTTAAGGTGCCGAGTTGCCTCGACATCATGCTTAGCAAAGTGACCAGCACGAGGACGGTTTACCTTGCGTTCTGCGATAGATTCGTATCCAATTTGGACCGCTTCATATCCATCGCGTTCTTTTGTTTTGATTTGGACAACTGGACAAGGACCCGCTTCGATCACTGTGCACGGAACGAATGTTCCGTCTTCAGTAAAGATGCTCGTCATACCCAATTTGCGTCCGAGGATTGCGCTCATTGCCCTCTGTTCTCCTAGACTTTCACTTCCACATCAACACCAGCCGGTAGCTCAAGGCGCATCAGCGCATCGATCGTCTTCTGCGTACTGCTGAAGATGTCGATAACACGCTTGTGCACGCGAGCCTCGAATTGCTCACGGGACTTCTTGTCAACGTGCGGTGAACGAAGTACTGTGTATACAGATCGCTCCGTTGGCAATGGAATCGGACCCGATACCACTGCGCCCGTCTGCTTGACTGTTCGGACGATGCGCTCAGCTGAACGATCGATCAGATTGTGATCGTACGAGCGAAGCTTGATGCGAATGCGTTGCGTTGCCACTCGGTAATACTCCTGGAATGATCCAACGTGGAGGTTGGTTTGTAGACAAAAACGAGGGAGGATTCAGCATCCTCCCTCGAGGTTTGTCAGCGGTATTTCTTACTCAACAATCGATGTTACAACACCGGCGCCAACTGTACGGCCACCTTCGCGGATAGCGAAGCGGAGCCCTTCTTCCATGGCAACTGGTGTAATCAATACTACTTCGAGGTTGTCAACGTTGTCGCCAGGCATGATCATCTCAACGCCTGCTGGCAAGTTGAGGATGCCTGTAACGTCTGTTGTACGGAAGTAGAACTGCGGACGGTAGTTCGTGAAGAATGGCGTGTGACGTCCGCCTTCTTCCTTCGTGAGAACGTAAGCTTGAGCCTTGAACTTGTGGTGCGGTGTGATCGAACCTGGCTTGGCGATAACCATGCCGCGCTCGATTTCTTCCTTGTCAACACCACGAAGGAGAAGACCAACGTTGTCGCCAGCTTGACCTTCGTCAAGAAGCTTGCGGAACATTTCGATACCAGTAACTGTCGTCTTCTTCTGAAGACCAAAGCCAACAAGTTCAACTTCTTCGTTAACCTTTACGATACCGCGCTCGATACGTCCCGTTGCAACTGTACCACGACCTGTGATCGAGAATACGTCTTCAACTGGCATCAAGAATGGCTTATCTACGTCACGAACAGGTGTTGGGATGTAGTTATCAACTGCATCCATGAGTTCGAAGATGCACTGCATGTCTGGTGAATCTGGACCCGAGCCGCTTGCTGCTGCGTCGAGAGCCTTGAGAGCTGAACCCTTGATGATTGGAATCTCATCGCCTGGGAATTCATACTTGCTCAGGAGTTCACGGAGTTCCATCTCAACGAGTTCGACGAGATCTGGATCTGCGATGTCAACCTTGTTCATGAACACAACGATACGTGGTACACCAACCTGACGTGCAAGCAGGATGTGCTCGCGTGTCTGTGGCATAGGGCCGTCTGTTGCTGCGCAAACAAGGATGGCGCCGTCCATCTGTGCGGCACCTGTGATCATGTTCTTCACATAGTCAGCGTGGCCTGGGCAGTCAACGTGAGCATAGTGACGATTAGCTGTCTCATACTCAACGTGTGCTGTTGCAATCGTGATCCCACGTGCCTTCTCTTCAGGCGCGTTATCGATTGAATCGAATGAACGTTGTTGTGCAAGACCCTTCGATGCCAAGCACATCGTGATTGCTGCTGTAAGCGTTGTCTTACCGTGGTCAACGTGACCAATCGTTCCAACGTTTACGTGCGGTTTATTCCGCTCAAATTTCTCTTTGGCCATTGTGCCGACTCCTCAGAAAATCAGTGAGTGAGTGTGAAGAAAAAACATTTGTAATCTGTGTTATCTGTTGCATTCCGGTTGACCGGAACGGGACAGAAAACAAAGCTACGAAAAAAATCTGACGTAAATGCAATACGCGGCCCATCCACACCAAATTTATTTTTGGCGGGCGCGCTGCGGCACTGACGCAAGCCGGATACAGGGCGTAGTAATCCCTGATTAATACCGGCGCTGGGCTTGTTCGTATCCATGGAATTGCATGGTATACGAGCCTCTGCCCTGCGTTAGCGATCGCAACTGTGTTACGTAGCCGAATAGTTGGGACAGCGGCACCAATGCCGTCACAACTTGCAGAATGTCGCGCTGGGCTATGCCCTGCACCATTCCGCTTCGCGAGCTAAGGTCAGCAATGACCTCGCCCACATACTCCTCGGGCGTAACAACCTCGACGAGGAAGACCGGTTCCATGATGACAGGGTTTGCCATCCTGCAAGCGTCCTTCGCTGCTATCGAGCTGGCTACGGCATATGCCGTCTCCGTTGCGTCTTCTTCATTGTATGCCGAATCTACGAGGACGGCCATGATGTCAATCATGGGGTATCCCGAAATCGGACCGACCTTAAGGGCTTCTATTGCGCCCTTCTCTGCACTCTTGACGTATAATTCTGGAAGTGTCTCTGGTGCGAGTTCGTTTCTAAACTCGAGACCTTTTCCTGAATCATTCGGTCGTAATTCTATTGTAACCTGACCAAATTGGTTCTTTCCAGCATTGCTTCGGATGAACTTGCCTTCCGCTCTGGCACTGGTGGTAATCGTTTCACGATAGGCTACTTGCGGCTTCCCTACCTTGACAGGTACGTTAAACTCACGCTTGAGACGATCGACGATGATCTCCAAATGGAGCTCGCCAACGCCACTGATGATGAGCTGTCCCGATTCTGCATCCGTATGGAATCGAAACGTCGGATCTTCTTCAGAGAGCCGATGTAAGGATTCCGTCAGTTTATCCTGATCCGCCAGAGTCTTGGCCTCAACCGCTTGGTTGATGACGGGATCTGAGAAACGAATGCTTTCGAGGAGAATCGGGTGCTTAGGATCACACAGTGTATCGCCGGTACGAGTAAAGCGCATCGATGGAATTGCCACGATATCTCCTGCATATGCCGCTTCAAGCTCTTCACGCTTGTTAGCACTCATACGCAGAATCTTGCCCGCTCGCTCTTTCTTGTCATTGGTCACGTTGAACATCTGTTCACCAGCCTTGACCGAACCTGAGTAGATGCGAATGAATGTAAGCCTACCAACAAATGGATCTGTAATGATCTTAAATGCTAGTGCAGCGAATGGCTCGTCGTCAAGGGGCTTGCGGACAAGTATCTCGTCTTCATTGGACACGCTGTGCCCCTTTGCCTCTCCAACATCGGTAGGTGACGGTAAGAACGCCACTACCGCATCGAGAAGCTGCTGCACGCCTTTGTTCTTGAACGAACTGCCACAGAAGACTGGCGTTACACGCAACTGCAACGTTGCCGCTCGCAATCCAATGCGAAGCTCGTCTGCTGATATCTCATCGCCTGACAGGTAACGCTCTAGAAGCACATCGTCTTGTTCAGCGATCACCTCTACAAGTTCCTGCCTTGCCTGCTCAACTTGTTCCTTCATGTCGTCTGGAACAGGTTGCTCTTCGTACTGTTCGCCATGTTCGTCATCAAACACAATGGCCTTGCGCTCTAAAAGGTCGATGACCCCAGCAAACGTGTCCTCAGCTCCAAGTGGCAATTGCACAGCCACCGGACGAGCACCAAGCCGGGACTTCATCATCTCAAGAACGCGAAGGAAATTGGCTCCAATGCGATCCATTTTGTTGACAAACGCTATTCGCGGCACGTGGTATTGGTTTGCCTGATGCCACACAGTTTCCGACTGTGGTTCGACACCAGCCACCGCGCAGAACAGCGCTATCGATCCATCAAGCACGCGCAACGAGCGCTGTACTTCTGCCGTAAAATCAACGTGTCCGGGCGTATCGATGATATTAATCGTATGCCCCTTCCACGCACAGGTAACGGCGGCGGAGGTGATGGTAATACCCCGCTCTTTCTCTTGCTCCATGTAGTCGGTGAACGCTGTGCCTTCATGCACTTCGCCCATCCGATGGAGCACGCCTGTGTAATACAGGATCCGTTCCGTCGTTGTGGTCTTACCAGCATCAATGTGAGCCATGATACCGATATTCCGCACAAGGCCTATAGGAACGGAACGCGTCATGTTTTCAGTGTGTCAAAGAACAAGGGTCCGTCTTACCAACGGAAGTGAGCAAATGCGCGGTTAGCGTCTGCCATACGGTGCATTTCATCGCGGCGCTTGATCGCTCCGCCTTCACCGTTAGCAGCTGCGAGCAATTCACTTGCAAGCTTCTGCGCCATCGAACGGTCACGACGCTCCGATGCATACTTCTTGAGCCAACGGATCGCAAGTGCTGCACGACGCTCTTCTCGAACTTCCATAGGCACCTGATACGTTGCACCACCAACGCGGCGCGGACGGATCTCGATTGCCGGCGCTGCGTTCTGCATGGCCTTGCGGAAGATCTCAAGTGGATCTTGCTCCGTCTTCTTTCCAACGATGTCAAGAGCTTCGTACACAAGGCGACGCGCCGTGTTCTTCTTGCCCTGGATCATGATGTTGTTGACAAACTTTGCGACCATCACGTCGTTGAAACGTGGGTCGGCCATGGTACGACGTTTTTCTGCACGCTTTTTACGCATGTTCTACTCCTTACTTCTTTCCTGCTGGTGCTGCACCAGCCTTTGGCTTCTTCGCGCCATACTTTGAACGAGCCTGCTTACGATTGGCCACGCCCTGCGTGTCAGCAGATCCACGGATGATGTGATAACGAACACCCGGAAGGTCCTTCACACGACCACCGCGGATAAGCACGATTGAGTGCTCCTGCAGGTTGTGTCCTTCACCCGGAATGTATGCCGTTACTTCGATACCGTTCGAGAGACGAACACGGGCTACCTTACGGAGAGCTGAATTCGGCTTCTTTGGCGTTGTTGTGTATACACGCGTGCATACACCGCGCTTCTGCGGGCATGACTGAAGAGCAGGTGACTTGCTCTTCTCGGTGATTGCGAGACGTCCTTTGCGGACAAGCTGACTAATCGTAGGCATTGCGTTCTGCCGTATTTGATGAAGTTTATTTTCAAGACGGGTGAAGGCGCCTAGGAAACCCAGACGCCAACAGAGCCTGCAAAAGTAGGGGGCAAAATGGTCTTAACCAAATTTCCCGTGAAGTTCGTGTGGATTACTTGCCTTCGGCGCGCTTCTTCTGGTATTCCTTGACCATTTCTTCTTGGATATTGCGCGGCACCGGCTGGTACTTTGCAAACTCCATCGAGAACTCGCCCTTACCCTGGGTAACCGAGCGAAGGTCTGTTGAATAGCCGAACATTTCTGAGAGCGGCACTTCTGAAACTACTGTTACGTAGCCAGCATCAGTTTCCGTTCCCATGATCACGCCACGACGCTGGTTGATCTGACCGATAACAGTTCCTTGGAACTCCTCCGGAGCAGATACTTCAAGCTTCATGATTGGCTCAAGAATCGTTGGCTTCGCGCTCGAATATGCTTCGCGGAAAGCCATGATCGCTGCCGTCTTAAAGGCCATTTCTGAAGAGTCGACTGGGTGCTGAGCACCGTCGTTCAGGATCACGCGGACACCAACAACTGGCTGACCGATAAGCGATCCTTCAACAACAGCCTCCTTGAAGCCCTTATCGCAGGCAGGGATGTATTCACGCGGAATGACACCACCCACGATCTCGTCGACGAATTCGTATGTGTTCACTGCATCGGCTGGAAGCGGCTCGATATAGCCCCCTACACGACCGAACTGACCCGAACCACCGGTCTGCTTCTTGTGCGTGTAGTTGTAGTCGGCACGCTGAGAAATCGTTTCGCGGAACGCAACCTTCGGACGTCCAACGATGATCTCTGTGTTGTACTCACGACGGATACGCTCGATGTAGATCTCAAGGTGAAGCTCGCCCATGCCCTTGATGATCGTCTCACCAGACTCTTCGTCGCGCATCACGCGGAACGTTGGGTCTTCCTTCGTAAAGCGGTTCAGGGCCTTCGAGAAGTTTACCTGACCAGCCTTGTCCTTCGGAGAAACTGCCAATTCAATAACCGGCTCAGGGACGAACATCGATGTCATCGAGTAGCGAACCGAACCATCTGTGAACGTATCACCAGATGCGCAATCCACGCCGAACATCGCAATGATGTCGCCACATACCGCTTCTTCGATATCGTGCATTTCGTTCGAGTGCATACGCGCCAAACGCGGCACCTTGAGCTTCTTGCCGTTCGCGATGTTGATGATCGAATCACCCTTCTTGACCGTGCCTTGGTAGATACGCATGTACGTAAGCTGACCGTAGCGTCCGTCTTCAAGCTTAAAGGCAAGCATGACAAGGGGCTTCGATGGATCGTTCGCAAGCGTCATCTTCGCTTCGTTGTTGTCCTGGTCAAGCGCTTCGTTCTTGACTTCAGCCGGCTCCGGCAGGAACGAGATAACGCCGTCAAGCATCGTCTGAACACCCTTATTCTTGTAGGCAGAACCGCAGAAGACAGGTGTCATCTGAAGAGACAATGTTCCCTTGCGGATAGCGCGATTGAGCATGTCTGCCGGAATCGCCTCATCCATCAAGAACTTCTCCATCAGCTCGTCGTCAAAATCGGCAGCTACTTCCACAAGCTTGTGACGCAGCTCCTTCGCCTTGCCTTCGAGTTCTGCTGGGATGGCTTCCTTGCGGATTTCCGAGCCCCCTTCGCCTTCGAAGTAGACAGCCTGCATGTTCACGAGGTCGATCACGCCCTCAAGCTTGTCTTCCAAGCCGATCGGATATGTCACAAAGGCAGGATTGTGCGAGAGCTTCTCGCGAAGCTGATCTGCAACTCGGTCTGGATTGGCACCCTGACGGTCGCACTTGTTGATAAAGGCCAGACGCGGAACGCTGTAACGACGCATCTGACGGTCAACAGTGATCGACTGCGATTGAACACCAGCAACCGAGCATAGAACAAGAACAGCGCCGTCGAGAACGCGAAGAGCGCGCTCAACTTCAACCGTAAAGTCTACGTGACCCGGTGTGTCGATGAGGTTGATGTTGTAATCGCCCCACGTGCAATACGTGGCAGCAGATTGAATGGTAATTCCCTTTTCGCGCTCGAGATCCATCGAGTCCATCTTCGCTCCAACGCCGTCCTTACCGCGGACTTCGTGGATTGCGTGGATTTTACCCGTGTAGTACAGAATGCGCTCTGACAGGGTTGTTTTACCCGAGTCGATGTGCGCCGAGATCCCGATGTTGCGAACCTTTGACAGTTCAGCCATGATACTTCACCAATGATGATGTTATTGAAATTCAACGGTAGCATATGCCGCATCACATACCAAAATCATGGTGCACTGCGGCAAAGACAACAAATATAAGGGAGTCTAGGCCTTATCGACAAGGCTCATTCTTCGGAGGGCAGGGTTTCGCAGGGCCGTAATGGCCACGATCACCAATGTCATGGCTCCGCCGAAGTACACCGAGGGTACCGTTCCAAGCAATCTGGCGGCCACGCCGCTCTCGACAGCCCCCAGTTCGTTGCTACTGGAGATAAACATGGTGTTAGCTGCCGCCACACGGCCTTTCATGTCTTCTGGCGTCTCAAGTTGCAGGATTGTATGCCGGATAACAACACTTACCGCGTCAAATGCACCCGCCAGCAATAGCATCAAAAAGCTTAGCCAGAACCAAGTGCTCGAGGCAAACCCCAAGATGCATACGCCAAATCCTGCCACAGCCCAAAGTAGCTGACGACCAGCATGCTTGCCGAGGGGCTTCCAGGATAGAAATGCCATCATGATGATGCTCCCAACGCTCATAGAAGCACGAAGAAGCCCTAGCCCCTTTTCATCCGTTAGAAGAATGTCTTTGGCAAAGACAGGCAACAAGCTCACCACACCGCCAAACAGGACAGCCAGAAGGTCAAGCGACAAAGCGCCGAGAATGACCGGCTTGGACACGATAAATCTGACCCCCAGGGTAAGATCTTCGATCATACTGCCGCGCGACTCTTGCACGACAGGGGGCTTCGGGGTAATCCAGAATAGACCTGCAGCTCCAATGACCATGAGCAATAGAACGCTGTACGAGGCCACCTCAACATCGTACAACCCGTAGATGATGCCCCCAAGCATGGGGCCAGTAACCATCGCTAACTGCCACATTGTGCTGCTAAATGCCGAGGCACGGGCAATGTTCTCTCGTGGCACGATCCTTCCGAGTGAAGTAAACATTGCCGGACCATACATTGTGCGAGCTGCACCATTGAGCACGATCCATGCCAGCAACCACACGACAACAGCGTCGGCACCCCACTGGGAAAGAGCAGCATCGTGCGTGAAATACGACGTCCCCACTGCTGAGGTGATGATCATGACCACCGCAAGCTGCATTGCACGGCGCTTATCCCATGAATCAACGACGTATCCCATGGGAAGGGCCATACCAATGGCAGGAATTGCCTCGGCTAATCCAATGAGCGCGAGCGTTAGCGGGTCGTGCGTTAACGAATAGGCATACCACCCCACGATCAGACCTTGCATGTGCCAGGCCGTCGCGATAAAGAATCGTAGATGGAGAAATGCGACGAACTCCCCAACATTGGGGGTTAGAGCACTAGCTTTGTTGCGGATGGTCAGAAACACTGTCGAGCCTTTTGTGCGGCAAAAGTCGCGAATTTGTCCGTAATCGAGGTGGTAAGATGATGCGCCGTTCTGCATTAACGGTCACGCCAGCAGCATTAGTTCAGCGCATGCTACTGCTCTGCGTATTCCTGTTCAACACTGTTCTTCACGCACAAGGTCTTCTCCATGAAGGCACGCACTTTCTTGCTGGATTCATTCACCCAGAACGTGCGCCTGGCGAGCCCCTTGTCAGGGATGCCTATCGTGTGATCGTGAGCTCGCGATTTGCGGTAAACGCAGTTGTTGCTGGTAAGAAGGTGGCCGTTGCCCCTAACACATCTGTCGAAGTCGCTATTGACAGCTGCGATGTTGCAACTATTACAAGCGATAAACCGATTGCCGTCTCGAGCCGGATTTTGATGCCAGGCAATGGCGAGCAGGCAATGCAGATCCCAACATATGCATGGGGCACACGGTATCATGCTTTCTCATGGTGGACCGATAGGTACGGACTCGACACGAAACACTATACGTTCGCACAACGTCTTGTTATCGCGCGTGAGAACAACACGGTCGTAAAGATCTACGGCAAATCCGGAATCCTCGAGCTCAAACTTAACGCAGGTGAGAGTAGCCGTGTGCCATTCTACATCGACACCATCGCTGTGCGTGATACTGCGTCCGACCATACAGGTGAATACTTTACAGCGAACAAGCCAATCATGGTGATCTCAGGTCACGGCAAGGCTGCCGTGTTGGAGCATCCCGATGCGCTACCTGCCAGCGGGCCATACGCACGTGCTGCGAATCGTTCGCGAGGAACACTCATGGAGTCGATGATACCTGTTGAACATGCAGGTACAACATTCGTAACAGTCCCATTCCAGTACTCGCCAACACGCAAGCGCGGTCAAGACAACTCCAGTGTCGGCATTGGTGATGACCGCGGCGATGTAATTCGCTTCATCGGCACCACAACACCTACAATACTCTCGTACAAAACTGACACGGGCGACGTGATCGTTGATACCCTCGGGGCCGGCGAAGTATATACTGCGAGCTCTGTCGAAACGGCCAGAGTGTGGAATGCAACGAGACAAGTTCTGTGTGCACAATACGGTAAGTCGTATGGCCACATAACATCCCAAGCCACGCTTCCAGAAGACGACCCTTCAACTGAAGCTGGCTTGCCGATGCTGGTGAGCATTCCGAGCATAAACCAGTGGACATCGCACGCGCTGTTCACAGCTCCTGCGGACCTTATCAATTATGTGACGATCATATGTCGGCAAGAGCATGTGACATCTCTTCTGCTTGATGGCAAGCCCCTTTCAGGAAACACGAACATTGTACCGATTTCCGGCAGTGATTTCTCCTACGCGCGGGCCATGGTTAGTCCCGGCAGCCATGCTGTGACAACAACCGATACAGATGCCACCTTTATGACTCTTACCTACGGCAACCTTGATGGCTTGCAACTATGCAACGCATACGCCAGTGCAAGTGGGGCTAGCCTTCAAAATCCATGTATAGACAGCATAGATGTCTCCACTGAATTGTTTTCGGAAACGGCCTACGTCAAGTTTACACCCATTGCACTTACTACATGCCAAGATATTGGCATTGCGATGCTCTATGAATCTGAGTCCTATAATTGTTCAACATCTTTTGTGAACGGTGTTGCAACTGTTCGAAAGACCAATCAAGCAGACTCTGCATACTCGGTCGTCACGTGCGTGACATTACACGGAAGTAGGAGATCGGAGCGTGTGCGGTTTGATGCAACAACTGGCGTGCAAGGCAACGAGCGTCAAGCCACAGCAATGCGCCTATATCCCAATCCATGCAGCTCCATGCTATCGATCACGGGCTGCACGAAAAGTAGTGAGTGCAACGAGGTTGTTCTGTACGATGTATTGGGGGGCTTACACAGGTATCAGTGTAACCATACTCAGCCTCATCAAATTGATGCATCAAACCTTGCGCCTGGCATGTACGTTCTTGCCCATTCATCACGGCTGATTCCAGTCCTAATCGTCCGATAATCATACTACGATATTCCTACTTTCAGGTATTGACTGGGATATCACAGATGATTAGAATTGCGTAGGCTACTGCACAGCCTATCGTATAGTTATCGTAGCGTACATAGTAAACTCGTATACGACAATCTACCTCCCTGCAAAATGCGAGAAAATCATTCTCGTATGTTGGCTTCATATTGTTCGGTAGGAAAGGCTAACTCGTATGAACTGTGCAGCACTGGAGTGCATGAGCTGTGGCTCACGTCTACAAAATGGCATGCTCGAGATCGGCGTAGAAGGAGCGTTGCAGGTTACACAAACAAAACACACGGAGTTCTACAAGAGGGGGACACCCGTTTTCGAAGTAGGGCATTATCCGCATGGCGTGTTCTGCATTCATCATGGGCATGTCAAGATTGTCCGTCCAGGAGCCGACGGTCGCGATCACATTGTTCGTTTCGCGAAGTCCGGCGATATCGTCGGATACAGCTCACTTCTCACGCATGAGCGCTATGCCGCAAGCTGCGTAGCACTGGACGACTCGATTGTTTGCTCTATTCCTGCCCCAGTGCTCTTTCATCACATTCGTGATAATCACCGACTTGCACTTCATGTGATGCAGCAGCTTTCATCGGAGGTTCAGGATGCTCAACGTCGTATCGTTGAACTTGCACGTAAGACCATCCGGGAGCGTGTAGCTGAAACGTTACTCGTGCTTAAAGAAGTTTTTGGTACCGGGGAAGATGGGGTTACACTTTCGAGTCCACTTACGCGCGACGAAATTGCATCGGTAGTTGGCACGGCACCGGAGAGTGTTATTCGAACCTTGTCCGAGTTTAAAGCAGACAAATTGATCTCGGTTACGGGTAGGTCAATCCGCCTCACGAATCTCAAAGGTCTTGCGCGTATTGCGAACATTCATGATTAAATACTAAACCTGACAAATGTCATAGTCTGTGGTTACGTACGATGCGAGATTGCACGCAAAGGGAATTCATCATCATTACTGAAGGGTGTTACTATGCGTACGATTCCAACACAACCTGTTGCAGAGATCATTGCACCAATGATCGACCAACACGAAGCTCAGGCCTCGCGGGCCTACCTCCTGCGTGAGATGCGCTACACTGGCGTTCTCAAGCATGTTGCAGAAGACCTAGCCAAGCTCGAATCAGCCTTGCCACACGAACATCGCCTGACGGCCAAGCGTCTGCAGCGTGAAGTAGGCGAGGTTCTTGAAACAGACTCTATGGCATATGTCGAACAGATCATGGAGTCGATGCACGACGGCTATCTGCGCAGACTTGCACAAGACTTCCCAACCCTCACACCAACCGAACTTCGCATGGCAGCATTCTTGCGCCTACCAATGCCTTCGAAGGAAATTGCCTCGATGTTCTCATGCAGTGTGCGTAGCGTCGAGAAACACCGTGAACGGATGCGCAAGAAGTTTCATCTTGCACCGCACGAAAGCCTGACCATGTTCTTGGCTTCACGCGTATAAAGGCACAGCAAGTCTGTCGGAGTTTGTAGTTTTGCCTTGCCCGAGGTGTACGCCATACGTCCCTCCGGCAAGGCAATCTTACTTTGGAGTCCGTCATGGCCAAAACGAAATCGCGACTGTCGCAATCCCGCCCTTCCGTCACTTGGAAAAGTCCATGGGGTAAACAGCATTACACCTACCTTGGTGCTGCTGTTGTAGTGATCATCGTTGGCTTCCTGCTGCTCGCAAAGGGTATGTATTCGTCTTGGGACGACCCATTGTCTGTTGATGTTGCCCCTGTGGTTCTCGTCATCGGCTATTGCATCCTTGTGCCTCTTGCAATCATGCGCAGGAGTTCCAGCAACAATTCATCGGACCAGGCATGAACGCTTCACCGTCAACCATTGGCGGTGTTACAATCGACGAGATCTGCAACCTAGGTGGTACACCTGTGTATGTGTATGACGCCGATGTGATTGCGCGCAATGTTCGTCGATTGCATGCCGCCTTTTCCACAATTCCCGTACGCTTTATGTATGCCGTGAAGGCGCTGTCGAATACAGCAATCCTTCGGCTAATGAAGCAATTGGGTACCGGACTCGATACAGTATCGATTCAGGAGGTTCACCGCGGGCTTCGAGCTGGCTTTGAGCCACGCGAGATCCTCTTTACGCCGAATATGATCTCTTTTGATGAGATCAGAGAGGCTGTTCAACTCGGAGTTCACATCAACATCGATACGATCTCTGTCCTTGAGCGCTTCGGACATGAGTATGGCAATTCAGTCCCCGTTTGCATTCGCATCAACCCGCATATCATGGCAGGTGGAAACGAACGCATCAGCACTGGACACATCGACTCGAAGTTCGGCATCTCGATCCATCAGATGCGCCATGTGCTGCGGGTAGTAGCGTCTCAGGGAATGCATATCAACGGCTTGCACATGCACACCGGCAGCGACATTCTCGATGCAGACGTGTTTCTGCAAGGGGCTGAAATGCTGTTTGAGATCGCAGACAGTTTCCCCGACCTTGAGTTTGTTGACTTCGGATCGGGCTTTAAGGTTGCCTACAAGCCAGACGATATTGCAACTGATATCGAAGATCTTGCAGCCAAGTTGTCCGAGCGCGTCATGATGTTCAACAGTGGTCGTACGCGCCCTGTCGAGGTGTGGTTCGAGCCAGGCAAGTTTCTCGTCAGCGAGTCTGGTACGCTGCTAGCAAGAGTCAATGTGTTAAAGCAAACTACAGCCACAGTATTCGCTGGAGTTGAGACAGGTTTGAATCACCTGATTCGCCCCATGCTCTATAACGCATATCATCACATCACCAACGTTTCCAACCCATCTGGAACGCCTCGTGTGTACACCGTGGTTGGATATATCTGTGAGACTGACACCTTTGGGTGGGATCGCAAGATCGCTGAGATTCGAGAGGGAGACGTCTTAGCATTTGCGAATGCGGGTGCGTATGGGATGACGATGGCAAGCAACTACAACAGCCGGCTACGTCCTGCTGAAGTCCTGGTCCACAACGGAAAAGCGTCCCTCATCCGTAGACGAGAGACGCTTGATGATGTACTTGCTACAGAGATCGACGTCGATCTCGAGACCTAGAAGTTTAGGCTGATACCAACATTCCATCCTGTGATGTTCATTGGTGCAGCTGTCTCAAATGGCCAGTTCATTTGGTTCTTGCGAAGGGTCTTGAAGCCGTATGCTACTGCATTGCGCAGCACGAAATTCATGATCGGTAGCGATGCCGGTGAGGCCTTTCCAAAAGCCTTTACCGATGCCATAACGATACCGTCAGCTATACCTTCGATGAGCTCACTGCCGGCCCAATACCAGAACATATGACGCGGATAGATCTGCGTCCACGAGTAACTAGCGCGTAAGCTGAGGGGCTTGATGACCTGCAATTCGACAGTCGGGTTCATCGTTGCACCAAAGCGGATCGATCCTGTAAAATCGCGCACAGTCTGGCGTGCATCACCATTGATCGAAGCATCAAACGAAAGTGCATCTACACTCGACCAAATCGAGTTCTTACCAACCAAGAACTTCAAGGCAGAGCCTTCGCCGAGCTTGTAACCATACCCTGATTCATCGATGAAGCCGAACGAATAAATGTTCATCGACGTGCTGGCAGCATTGAGAATTGAATCATCAATCGCAGTGAATCCTTCGATAGGCTTTGCAGCTCCATAATTGAAGAACACTCCATTGTTCTGATAGCGTATGATACCCGCACTTGATCGGATCGTGCGCGCATCTTCCATACCAACAGATGCTCCATAGTTTGTTATCTGCGTGAGGTTTCCTTGGAGCCCCTTACGCTGAATATCGAGCGTTCCGTACGTAAGCTGCAAACGCGGACTACGCGAGCGCAGCCCCTTGTCGGGATCATCATCAAAAAAGATGCTCATCAAAGAGTCGACGTTATCCGTCGAATCCTGGGTCGCTGCATGTGCCGATGGCATGGCTAGGCAAGCGATAGTAATGATCGTGAGAAACTGCTTCATGTAGTTGGCCTTTGTTGTGTTACACAGTTCAGACAAACATGCTATTCCGAGGTTTCACCATCTGAAGAAGACTTCTTGCGACGACTTCTCATCTTGCGCTCTTTGGGCTTATTCTCATCAAGGTTCTCTTTGAACACGTAGATGTCAGATACATAAGCCTTTGTTCGACGTTCTTCCGAGTCGCGTTTACGAACCGGCCCTGATGACGATGAGTACCCATCGCTCCTACCACGTCCTCCTCCCATACTACGACCACCAGAAGGGCCTCGGCGGGAGCTGCCTCCTGGCCCGGCACTTCCACCTCCACGTCGAGCAGGCGGCTTGCCGCCACGTCCACGCAAGGATGGCGATTCATTTGTAAGGGGCTGACGTTCATCTCCATCACGATAGCGCTCGCGAGGCGATCTATCGTCACGACGCGGCCTTGAATCGCCGCCGTAACGCCTATCGCCACTACCACCGCCGCTGCGTGGACCTCTGTCGTCGCGCCTATCACCACCGTAGCGTCTATCGCCACCACCACCACCACCGCCGCCGCGTGGGCCTCTATCATCGCGTCTTTCAGAGCGTGGACCTCTGTCATCACGTCTGTCGCTGCGTGGACCTCTGTCATCGCGTCTGTCGCTGCGTGGACCTCTATCATCGCGTCTGTCGCTGCGTGGACCTCTGTCATCGCGTCTGTCGCTGCGTGGCCCCCTATCATCGCGACTATCGCTGCGTGGACCTCTGTCATCGCGTCTGTCGCTGCGTGGACCTCTGTCGTCACGTCTGTCGCTGCGTGGACCTCTGTCGTCGCGTCTATCGCTGCGTGGACCTCTGTCATCACGTCTGTCGCTGCGTGGCCCCCTATCATCGCGACTATCGCTACGTGGGCCTCTGTCGTCGCGCCTGTCGGGGCGTGGGCCTCTATCGTCGCGTCTATCGGGGCGTGGACCTCTATCGTCGCGCTTTGGACGTCCGGCTGGACCACCGCTACCGCGCTTGCCCCCTCCAGTTCGTGGGGCATAGGCCGGATTTTCGCTGGTCAATGGTTGACGTTCGTCATCGAATTGCGGACGCCTAGATTTACCGAATCCTCGGTTTCTATCATTCATGTATTACTCTTTCCACTTGATCGTGCAGCCAATAGCCTTGGTCTGCGTTACTGCCGGCGCTGCACCTGATGCAAGTGACTTCACTGCATCCAAAACAAACCGTGATTCAACTTTTTCTGCATCATTTGCATTATCGTCTATGGCCCCAATGTAGGCCACCTTCCATGTGCCACTGCTGTTTGTAACAACGAATACATGTGGGGTGCGTTTTGCACCATACTGCTTGGCTACCTCTTGGGTTTCATCAACTATGTACGGGAAGGTAAAGCCCTTTTCCTTCGCACGAACCTTCATGTTGTCGTAGGAATCCTCTGGAACCTTGACTGGATCGTTCGGATTGATCGCAACGACCGGGAACCCAAGCTTAGCGGTCTCGTTTGCTAGTGCGATGATACGATCTTCATACTTCACTGAGTACGGACAATGGTTGCATGTGAAGACAAGAACAAGCCCCTTGCTAGATCGGTAGTCATCAAATGAGACATACCTTCCATCTATGTTCTTGAGACGAAAACTTGGTGCTGGATCTCCAACCGTAACGCCTGAAGAAACAGCCCCTTGTTGTGCAACAAGTGATACGACAGCGAACATCATCAATAGCAGGTGTTTCATATTACTTGCCTTCAGCTTGAAACGTTGAGAAAATCGACTCCAACAACTCGGGTGAAAACTGAAACTCTCCAAACAATCTGCGCTCACCACGAATAAACAATGTCGCAGGTATCGAACCGCTCCACGACTGATCAACTCGATCAATCCATAAATGCGGCTTGGGCTCGTTGAGAACTACCGCATCGCAGAGATCGTATCCTCGACGTTTGAGAAACGGTTCAACCTTTGTTTGACGTTCCGCAGGGTTGTCAAGACTTACAAGAATCACCTTCACGGGTTGATCCTTGTATCGTCGTGAAAGCTTGTCGAATGCGGGCAATTCCTCTACGCAGGGTTTGCACCACGTTGCCCAGAAATTGACAACAAAGGTTGTGTCTTTGCCTGTGGCAAGCCGCTGTTGAAGCTGATCAAGACGAACCTCTTCAACACCGCCCCACAGCAACAGAACCAGCGAAAGACTTCCGATTACGCTCATGTAAGAATGGGGCCCACTGGCTCCAACAATTGTTCCTCTGTTGTATTCACTTTGATACTCGAAACCTCTTTCGTTATCGGGAAAGCCTCGAGAACACCTTCCTCTAACGGACGCATACATGGTTCGATCGCTTCGCGATCCTCTGCATGAAGCCATGTCAAACGATCGCCTTCAGGAATAACCACTGGCATACGCTGCTTGACATTGTGTACGTGCGACATCAGCATATTTGCGTCCGTCGTGACGATCGAGAACGTCCTGTGCACCTCACCGCTGGCTGGGTCTGCCCAATCTTCCCAGATACATCCAAGCGTGAGTATCGACCGATCTATTGGCCTCACCAAATGCGGCTGTTTGACCGATCCCTCATGACGCCACTCGACAAACCCATTAACAGGCAACAACGCCCGTCTCTTGTTGATTGCGTCCCGAAACGACGGCTTCTCGTAAATGGTCTCACGTCGAGCGTTCAACGTCATCTTCCGAATATCACGTGCTGCCTCAAACGACTTTGTCCACCTTGGAATCAGCCCCCATTCACAGAGCTGAATCTGCTCTGGTTCGGCATTCGTGACAAGGGGCAAGTGCGGATGCACAAAGCCAGAGACGTGAAAGTACGGACGATAGTCTTCTGCGTTGTCAAAGCATGCTCCTAGGTCGGTTTCTATGCGATGTGTAGAGGCATAGATCGAGACCGTGAAGCACACTGGATCACCACATAGGCATAAGAACCATAGCAAGCATGATGACAATGCCAATCATCATCACGAGAGCATAGTTCTGTGCCACACCTGACTGCATGCGGCGAAGTACTCCAGCTGCAGCGCCCATCGACTTGGCCGAACCATTGACCAGGCCGTCGATAACTACAACATCGACGATCTTCCAGAGGAAGTCGCGCGATGCAGCAAGGATTGGTCCAGCAACAAGCATGTGATATACTTCATCAACGTAGTACTTGTTCAGCAGAAGCTTGTACAGTCCCGACATCTTCTCGGCCATCGCTGTTGCCTTTGTAAGACCCTGACTGTAGATACTACGAGCAAACATGATACCAATCACTGCCAGCACAGACGAGCCGACCATGAGTCCGATTTCAAGCGATGTGTGATCGCCCGTGTGAGCAGGAAGCATCGCTGTGCCGGTAGCAAAGATTGGGCGCAGCCAATCTTCAAGGAGGTTCGGGATATGCAGTGCGTGGCCGATGACGTGAGGAACGCCAAGAAGACCGCCCAGTGCGGAGAGGACTGCCAGCACGATAAGCGGAATCGTCATCGTTGCTGGAGATTCGTGTGGGTGAACATGATGATGGTCAAAGCGCTCTTCCCCGAGGAAGGTGAGCGATGTAAGACGCCACATGTAGAATGCTGTCGTGAATGCTGCAAGGGCTCCAACCATCCACAAGATTGGACTGCCGTTGAGCCAAGCAAACCAAAGGATTTCGTCCTTTGAGAAGAAGCCAGAGAAAAATGGAATGCCGGCAATCGCAAGTGTGCCGATAAG
Source organism: uncultured Melioribacter sp. (assembly GCA_964484755.1). GTDB lineage: Bacteria > Bacteroidota > Ignavibacteria > Kapaibacteriales > Kapaibacteriaceae > UBA10438. The sequence continues at coordinate 38,716 of CAZAGH010000006.1, forward strand.
GAACGTGCGGTAGGTGATCGGCATATACTTCTTGAGTCCGCCCATCTTGCGGATGTCCTGCTCTTCATGCATACCGTGGATGACGCTGCCAGAGCCCAAGAACAGAAGCGCCTTGAAAAACGCGTGCGTCATAACGTGGAATACGCCGGCTGTAAATGCACCTACGCCAAGAGCTACAAACATGAATCCCAGCTGCGAAACTGTGGAGTAGGCGAGAACCTTCTTGATATCGTTCTGCACGATACCGATCGTTCCGGCGATAAGCGCAGTTGTTATACCAATGCCCGTGATAACCGCCATCGTCGTTGGCGACATAGCGAACAGGACGTTCGTACGAGCAATGAGGAAGATACCGGACGTAACCATCGTGGCTGCGTGGATGAGGGCCGACACCGGCGTTGGACCCGCCATAGCGTCTGGGAGCCATACGCCGAGAGGAATCTGAGCGCTCTTACCCGTGCAACCAAGGAACATCAGTAGTGTGATTGTCGTAACCAGTGTGCCCCCTGCAACCAGCTTCTCTGGAGCAGCCGCATTGATTGCATTGTAGTCCAGCGTTCCAAATTGTTGAAACAGAAGAAACATTGCCAAAAGCACGCCGAAGTCGCCGATGCGGTTCACCACAAAGGCCTTCATTGCCGCATCACCCGTCCACGTAATGTTCGTGCCTTCAAACTTTCTGTCGTACCAGAAGCCGATAAGCAGATACGAGGCCAGACCCACGCCTTCCCAACCAAGGAAGGTTAGAAGCATGTTGTTCGCAAGCACCAGGTTCAACATCATGAAGACGAAGAGGTTCAGATAGGCAAAGAAGCGCGGGAAGCTCTTGTCGCCATGCATATACCCTATTGAGTACAGGTGAATCAAGAACCCGATACCGGTAATGATCAGTGTAAACAAAATCGACAACTGGTCGAACTGGTAGGCAACGTCAACAGAGAAACTGCCGGTTGCGATCCAGGTGAACACCTTGTGAACATATAGTCGCTCTTCAGGGGGCATTCCCTGCAGCCCCATGAAGGTATTGACCGCAGTCAGAAAGCTCAGCAAGATGGCAGAACTAGCGATCGCACCAACGATCTTTTCGTTCTTGATCTTCTTGCCAAACAAGGCTACGATGACGAATCCCACCAAGGGGAAGAGCGGAATGAGAGCGGCGTAGTTCATCCTATTTCCGGTGCTATTGTCTCAAAATCGAGTTTTTCGACATCCATTTCAATGTTGTGGAAGTTGATGCGCATTGTCTCATCAACAACCATCATAGAGTTACGTTCAACCTTCATCCAGTCTGAGCGTCGAGCCGTGAACGGCTCGGAAGCCACAACGATAGCGCTCGGCTTCCCATAGGACGGCTCCATTCCACATTGGTCTTCGAGACATTTGTACTCTCGACCGAACATGTAATAGAGCGATGCAGGCTGAACATTCGGGTTGGTCGTATATCTGACCGCGATCAGACACGTACCATTTGTGACAGCAAGATTCAGATATGAATGCTGACGAACTGCCGACTCCATCAGAAGATCATCGAGATCGGCAAACATCCCCTTCATGGCCTGAACCATTTGCTCACATGTAACATTGCCGTACGGATCGGCAATGTGGTTCAGAAAGAGCCCGAACATATGTTCAGAGTCCGTGCTTCCCTGAATTGCATCGTAGGCCACGTCGTTAAGACTACGTAACAGCTTACGACGGATCTGCTTGTATCCACCCAACACTCCATTGTGCATGAACATCAACTTGCCACATGAGAATGGGTGCGAGTTCAGTTCTTCCACCGGAATGCCAGGCGATGCCGCCCGCACATGCGCAAACATGCATGGTGAGTGAATTTTCTTGGCAAGGTTCTTCAGGTTGCCATCACTCCATGCCGGACGAATACTGCGAAACACGCAGGGTTCGTTATCCAGCTCAGGAGCATAGAATCCAATGCCGAATCCATCGCCGTTGACGGATACAGACATCTCTCCCGCATTCATGGTCTGGGCTGTAACAAGCGAAAACTTCGGCTTGTACAGCAGATCATCTGCGAGAATAGACGGACCTATGTAGGCAACAAATCGACACATACCTAGATGCTAACAGGCTTAATTCAGCGATGCCTTTTCAACACACCATGTGTTGTAGACACCGTCGAGCAGGAGATTAAAGGCATCCGCTGCTTCACGCGCTGCATCCAGTGCTGCTTGCTTTTGCTCAGCTGTTTCGCACATACGCGCGAGTGCTTCACGTGTTACCGTACGGTGAATTTCATCTGCATGCTCGTGCACTGCGAAGAACACCAACGCATCTTCTGTGTCGAGGTTATAGAACTTCTTGAGGCCCTCGATCTTGGTCGTTGAGATCTCTGGGATCTGCGACTCATAGGCGTACAGGGCAGCAAGACCTTCATAACCATTCTTACGAGCTGCAAGCTCACGCAGAATACGCACAGACTCGCGTGTGTGCGGCAGGTAACGGCGTTCCTTCATTTCTTCGCGGCTTACACCGAGTGCTCCGCCAAAACGCAACCACAATTCTGGGTGATTATCTGGACCGTGCTCTTCTTCGATGAGGTTTTCCAGAAGCATCTGGCGCACATCCATGTCTTCGCAGTTCGAATGTGTTGCACTGACGTATGTCGGGAACAAGTGCACCTGGTGATAGTACTCCTTCGCATACTCGCGGAGCATGTCGATCGTCAGCGCTCCTTCATTCCACATCTGATAGAAAGGGTGCTGAAGCATGTGACGTTCGGAGACGATTTCGTCGAGCTTGGTGAGAAACTCTTCTGTTGTCATGACGCTACCTCAAAATGAAAGTTTGTATGCAGTCTTCTGAACGGCAAAGATAGGTCTTTTCGTAGTTTTGCTCTGCACGCATGAACACGTTACAACTGCAAAATCTTGAGAGTCCAGCTGAGCTCGCCGAGCTCGATACCGAAGTAATCACCGGGGAAACGCTTGCAGCTCGTGTCATCCTCTATAACGACGAAGAGCATACGTTTGACGAAGTCATTCGACAAATCATCAAAGCAACCCAGTGCGTGCGTTCTCGAGCAGAGGCATTGACACTTGAGGTCCACTTTCGGGGCAAGGCCATGGTCTTCGAGGGATCGATGAACGACTGCCTACGTGTTTCGGCCATCCTCGAAGAAATTGCGCTCCACACACAGGTGGAATTCTAGAAGACGCTAGGGCTTGGGAAGGGGCGGAGGCACCGGCACCCTTGTCGAGTCCGAACCCATCACCTTGCCTGTTGCATCCCGAATCTGACCCTGCAAGAGATCATTGACAGAACCTCCATTCGGCGTGATGCCCGGAATTGATGGAAGATTCATGTTCGGACCAGAGACCTGAAGTGCATCGCGATTACGATCCATCAACTGCTGGAGCACGTCCTGCTCCCCTTGCTTTGCTCGCTTAAGTAGATCATCATCAAGGTTCTTCAGCAGCGTCGAGTCATTGACCTCGACCCCGTTGATTTTCGCGAGTGCATACTCAACGCTTGGACGTATCTCCTTGGCATACGTCGAACGGGGATACTTCTCCAGAAGCTGACCGTAGTAATGCAGTGCGCTGTCGTTCATCTGCCGATCACGCTCAAACATCCATCCCATGGCGTAGAGCGCTTTGGGAGCATAGTCGCTGTTTGGGAACTTCTGCACGATGGCCATGTATTGCTGAGATGCGTAGGCATAGTCCCTGATCTGACGGAAGCTTGTTCCGGATTTATAGAGCTCTGATGCGTCGTCGATCGTGGCATCAGTGGTATAGCCCAGATTAACCGATGCCTCCTTGGCATATTCGCTCCGCGGCCATGTATCGGCGATGTACTCGAAGAGCGAGTCGGCTACATCAGGATCACGTTCGCGCAACATCCGCGCACGCGAATACAGATACCGTCCGGCTAGCTCGGATTCTGGCGGAGTGATCTCATAAGCCCCCTGATAGTATGTCAGGGCTGAATCTGCTGCATCCAACTGCTCATGAACGCGCCCAATAGCATACATCGAAGATGCACGCATCCGCAGGATAGAGTCCTTGCGTGTGGTATCAATGCGCAAGAAGAGATCTGCCTGCAAAACCTTGCGCTGCTCTTCGTCCCATTGCTTAAGAAGCGTGAAGTACTTGTTGGCAACATCATAGACGGGCGTACGAACCAATTTTGCTTTGGCGAAGTATTTCATCGCCTCTTGATAATCACCACGCTTGTAAAGTGACATTCCCTTTTGGAAGCTCTGCGCCATCAATTCTGGACGTCCGACAAATGAAGTGTCGGCGAACTTCTCACGAGCTAGCAGGGTCTTGTCGTTCGGGTTATCGGTGCGCAGCCTGTCTAGGGCGATGCGCTCTGCCTGTATGAATGAGGCCCACTCTGTAAAAATCTTATTGTCTTCGAGCTCGGCAAACATCGAACTAGCTTCGTCGGCACGATCCTGACGAGCAACCGATGCAGCCATGTACAGTTTGGATTCAAACTCAGCCAGAGCATCAGGCGCTTCGTCGAGCGCTTCTGCAAAGTTCTTTTCTGCGAGCTTGCAGTTACCGATGCGGTAGTAGATCGAACCGATGTCAACCAGCCAGCGCGACCGCTGCTCGGCATCATCGGTCATGACCAACGCCTGCTTGTATGGATTGACAGCCTTATCGATTTCACCGTCTTCGATATAGATCTCAGCCTGGATTCGATACGCCTCACTCAGAATGTCATAACGGTCCTTATACCATGCAACATCGACGGCCTTGGACAATGCTTGCTTACCCTGACTGATCTTTCGCTGCATTAGGTACACTTTGGCCAAGAGTAGGTGAGCATCAGGAGAGTAGTCCCCGTCCTGATATCGCTCGATAAGCTCAAGGCACTTCTGCTGTGATGGAACCCACTCGCTGCGGAAGAAGTATGCCTCTGCCATCAGGTACAATGCAGGCTGTACATATTCCGACTTGGGATGCAGTCCAACAACCTTTGATCCTTTGATCAGGATGGAATCGACCTTCTGAGCCATCGGCGCAAGCTTCGACCGGTCGATGGCAAGAGCTTTCAAGAACTGATAGGTGGTGTTCTTCGGTGTCTCTGACTTCAGTCCTAGACTGTCGATAGACGGCACGAGTACGCGAGGCCGTTTACGGTTGTTCTCATCCTGGTACTCGAAGTCGTTGAGAACCTCGCGCCGGATGCGGTTCATGTTGTAGTAGGTGTTGAAGAACGTAGTCTGATTGTCGTACCACGTACAACCAACTGTCCCCATAAACAGGAACAGGTACCAACAATGCCGTATGGTCGTGGACGTTCTCAAAGGTTTCTGCGAAGCCAGCGGTCGCGCATCTGTTGTTGACGTGCCGATGGATTCTCTATTTCAACAAGCTTCGGTATCGTGCGCAGGATCGGACGCACCGTCGTGGTAAAGATCCGACCATCGCAATGACCGGTTATACGAGCCCCCTGCTGCCTGCGGGCAGCAAGATAGTGATCCAGCTGGGCTAGAGATGCAACACGCCTATCATCAACAGCAACGATCTCATCATCAATTCCAAAGCCTGCCTCCGCCGCTGGAGAGCCATCATCGATACCCTTGATCACGAGCTTGCCGCTTACGTCGGCCACTTGCCAGCCTACGTAGGGGGCTTGTGGAACGGATGCAAACGCACGCTTTTCCCCGAATGTGGCCGGTTCGGCCGGCTTGTCGGCATACTCGATCTTAAGCCCAACACCAGAGAGGATCTCGTCGTACGGGAGCTCTGTTGTACCATCGAGCCACGAGATCAAGCGCTCACGAATCTGTACACTCGTAGCCTGCTCAATGATCGCGTAGCATTCCTCTTCAGACATCCCTCTCGACGGATCCGAAAGGTAGCGCTTCCACATTTCACGCATTGCGTCGTCCATGGAATACTTCCCATCGGAGTGGTCAACGATGTAGGCATCGAGCAAGAGGAATATCACGCCGCCTTTGAGGTAATACGATGGGAATCGGTTGTTACCGTCCGGACTTTGCATGTAGAGTTTGAGCCAGGCAAGGAATGAACTGTCGCGGGTCGACATTGCCTCGCGTCCGGGCACCATGAACAGCCGGCCTACGTGATCTTTTGAGAGTGCCTCAAGATATTCTTTCGTAGTCGTGAACCCGCAGCGGTACGTTAGAAGGTCGTCGTAGTACGACGTCAAACCTTCGGCAAGCCACAACATCGATGTGTAGTTTTCTTTTGTGTAGTCAAACGGGCCCAGCTCCTTCGGACGAATTCGTTTAACGTTCCAGAGGTGGAAGTACTCGTGACATAGCAGTGAGAGCAGTCCAACGGCCTTGGTTTTATCGGTCAATGCACTTGGATCAACAGCATTCACACTTGACCTCGCATGCTCCAAGCCCCCTCCGGCACCTGGATAGGCCTGAATGATGAAGACGTAACGGTCGTAAGGGGCTCCACCAAACATTGCGGTTTCAACCTTGACGATCTGCTGTACTTGCTTCGTCAGCCAATCAGTGTCGACGTTGTAATTCGTCGCAATTGCAACTTCATGCTGCGCGCCGGCTTCTGTGAATGTCGTTACCGCATGATCACCTATCTCAATCGGCGAGTCGGCTAGGATATCGTAGTTCAATGCCCCGAGCAGAACGCCGCTTGAAGTGGCTGATTGCACGGGCGATAGAGCCGTTGATACGGACGGCCACAATGCACGGTCGTGCTTCAGCAGAACGTGATGGATCTCCTGCGTGCGCCCTTCCACGTACATGCAGATTGACGTTAGCATCAGGAAGGCATGAAATCGATTGACGTGACTCGTGCGAACTGTGCGTTCATGAGCATAGATCACATACTCCACCTCAATGGTCGAAGCCCCTTCGGATGATACGACCAGAGCAGCTTTGTCTCGCCACTGCGATGTTGTTGCAACTCGCGATGCGCCCGACCCCTTGTATGCACGTACGTTACCTTGCCAGCCTGCATAGTCACGGATCTTATAGCTTCCGGGAGACCACGATGGCATCACAACGACAACTTCCGGACTCGTAACTCCTTCGATCCGCATCACGACCTTAACCAGGTGCTGCGGAGCTCTGTCAAACGAGAGTTCATATGTGATCGCTGCTGTTGTTCCTACGAGTTGATCATCGCGCTGTTCGATCGAGTACATCATCGCTGCCCAAAGTATGTGTTCTTGAGAAAGTCCTCTTCAAACGTCTGTTCATCTTTCGTCTTTAAGAGCTCAGTGCCCGGAGGAATCATGCCTCCGGTCAGCTCGGCATATCTGGACGTATTCTCGTCAATCTCATGCCGCTTCGCTGCAATGGCCTTCTCCAACTCCCACTTGTGTCGTTCACGCCACTGTTCGTCGTCGATTACATGCTCGAGTGTGAATGGCTCTTCAGAACGAAGTTTACGAAGTTTTCGGTGTTCCACACGTAGGCGTGTCTCGAGACGCCCAACCTCTTGCTGCCAGCGTTCGAGGTCCCAATCACTGGCTTCGCCGCGTAGCATGTCGCTTGCTCCCATCATCGAGAGCAAGGACTTCATCTGGCTTACATTCTTTGCCCCATAGGCCTGTTGCACCCGATGCCAAATCGCCACAGCGTCGGCAGAGTCATTGCCTGTAGAATCAGGGTGAAGCTGCTTTGCAAGCGTTCGATACATATTGACAAGCTCGCCGTCGGTGTGCTGATCATCTCGCGATCGTGATGCTCGTTCACGCTGTTCCGTGTCGAGATCAAACGCCTCACGAATGCGCATTGCAAAGCGGGCATACTCGGAGTCGACCACTTGATTGATAAGATCGATGATGTGCTGTGTTAGCACTTCGCCTCGTGACACCTTGATCGACAACAGCTCTACGCGACGAAACAACTCTGCACTCCGCAGGGCCACTACCTGCAGCTCGCGCTCGAGTTCGCCAAAGTGCAGGTGATATTGTGCATGCAATCTCGGCCGAACTTCTGTTGATAGCCGATGCCAGTCGTCCATTGACTCACGCAGTTCCGCTCGGAGTTCAAGCATTCGACTCCGCAGCTCTTGAATCTCTGGATGGACCGTAATGGACATATAACTACGCGGTTGCCTCGATCGCTGCGGCGTCTCGCGCCATGAAGGTTGCAACCGCCATCTCAATCACTGCCATGAGCAGTGCCAACACAGTGAACAATGCCCACAACTCCGAACCGGTTCTCGCCTCCTGTATCGCCTTGGTAACAGATACGCCAGGTTTCAACTCCACTATGTGATCAGCGTTTGAAACGAGTGTCTGCGTGGACTTCTTCCAATCGCCTTGCTCGAAGAATGAAAGCATGGATTCTGCTGTCTTACCATTTACCGTTACGGTGGTCACTGGTGTTGAGTCTGCACTATAGATCTTGACTACCCCCGGCTGGTATTGCGCAGGAACACTGAGTAATGTCGATGAGCTAAGGCGCGCCGGCTGAACGGCCATCGAAACCTGCGCGGCATCCTGAACGATAAACCTATCTTGGCCGGCGAGCTTCGATGTAATGGGCACAGTGATAGACTCACCCAGCTGGGCCTGAACACCTTGATCACGAGATGAGACCACGTAGATCGTACTGCGAAGCGTTGTTGCAGCAAATAGTCCCGTCAATGGATAGCTTCCCCATTCGAGCGTTGGAGATACAGCCACATAAAGAAGTTTGCCCTGCCCCACCGAAAACTCGGATACCAGCGCACCAGCAGATGTCTGCACGATGTCAAGTCCACCCGATGCAGGCTGAATGCGCATGATCTTCGATGTTTCTCGCGCAGCCTGTTGATCTTCTGTAGAGACGAAGACGCCGCTGTAAAGTGGATGTGCCTTGTCGATTGTTGTTACCGCAAACGCTTGATCTGCAGTCGTAGCGCGCTCGTCTTGTAGCTGGAGTCCTGTCTGTGCGAGGAGTGTCTGCATGCCTTGTCCGGCGAAGACCATCACACCGCCTCCGTTGTCAAGGAACTGACGCAGCAATGATGCATCAGCCGAAGTGTGCTGTCCCTGCATGATAATCAAGACATCCAGCTGAGCAAATGCACCCGAAGCTTGTGCAACGGTTGGATACGTAACGACCGCCGGAGCAAATCGCTCCATGCCGGGCAGTGTCAGCACGGTCTGCACAAGAGCTATCTCGGAAGGGGCTCCAACGATACCAACCCGCGATGGACGCGGGATGAGCAGGCCTGCGTAGCGGACATTATCGTTGTCGATGGCATCAGACTCGAGTTCGATCGATGCGGCGATCATGCCATAGCGCTGCGGCGATGCGGCAAGAAGTACGCGCTTGGTTGTGTTAGCTGGAATGTCAACAGAGATCTGCGTTATACGACGTCCGTCGAATGCGAGTGAAACAAGTGCCCCCTGCATATCCCGCTCACTGCCATTGCGAACAAATGCTTCGATCTCGACAGGTTTGTCTGGCTGAAGCAGCTTTGTGCGCACGTTCACAGAATCTACACTCAGATTCTGCTCGATACCCTTTTGACCTTCACCGATACGCACCAGGAAGACCGATGCGTCCGACGGTTGAGCCTTAACTGAATCGGCAGGATCGCGCCATGTGAGTGAGGTTTGGGCATCGCTGATGACGTAGATTTCTTTGTGAGGATGCAGTGCACGTTCGAAAACACCGCGCAGCATCGAAAGCGATGCAGGAATGTTGGCCGTGCCATTACTTCGTTGGATTGCATCGATCTGCTGCAGAGCATTGGCGAACGTACGTGTGAAGTCAACACGTTGCTCAGGATCAAATCCCGCCATCGGCAGCACCATCACTTCGTCGCCGTCTCGAAGTCCGGCCACAATATCCCTGGCCACCTTCTTGGCTTGCATTAATCGAGGCCCAAGACCATCAGCAGCCTCCATGCTACCTGAATTGTCGACAAGGATCACCACACTCGAGCGAGATGTAGCGCCCAGTAGCGGCAGTGTGCTCTTGATCGCAGGACGTGCCAATGCAAGCACTGCGAAGATCACAAGCAGCGTTCGGATGATGAGCAACAACATCTGCTGCAGGCGCAGCTTGCGCACCTGCTTCTGCTGCAACTCATGGAGGAATCGCAGAGTACCAAAGTCAACCGTCTTTAGCTTACGCAAATTCAGCAGGTGCAGCACAAGTGGAATACTTGCTGCAGCCAGGCCAAACAATGCGAGTGGATTCAGGAAGTTCATTCTGCCGACGACACCAATCGTTGTAGTTCTGCTACTTCTTCGCGCGTAAGGTGACGATACTCACCTCGCTTGAGTCCACGAGTTGAGATGTTGGCATACTCTTTTCGATCGAGCCGTTTCACTTCATACTCAAAGAGCTCGAAAATGCGTCGCACTTCTCTATTGCGACCTTCGCGAATTGCTAGAAGTACCGACGTTTTATCTGATGGATCCACAGCGATCTCGACAGGCTGTGTTGGTCCGTCTTCAAGCTCGACACCCTTGGCGATCGCTCGCATGTGATCCTGACGCAGCGGCTTGTCGAGTGTGGCTTTATACACACGCGTAATGCCATAGCGTGGATGCATGAGTTTATTGGCCAAGTCGCCGTCATTTGTAATGAGCAGCACGCCTGTCGTGTTGCGATCAAGACGGCCAATTGTAAACAGACGCGACTTGATCTTCACGATGTCGAATACAGTTGCTCGCCCCTTCTCATCACTTGATGTTGTGATGTAGTCTTTGGGCTTGTTCAAGACAACGTAGGTAAGGTGCTTGTAGCGCGTGATCGGCTCGCCGTTCACCGTCACCATATCATCGATCTCGACCTTCGTACCTAGTTCTGTAACAACCATGCCGTTTATGCGAACACAGCCCGAGCGAATCAGCTCATCGGCGCGCCGACGTGAGGCAACGCCTGCATCTGCAATGGCCTTGTTAAGACGGGTGATCTGCGGAGTCTCTTCGAAGTTGCGGGTGCGTGCACCCTGATCGCCCTTTGGTCGAAGAGCCTTACCACGAGTGCGCGATTCTTCCTGTTGCTGACTGCTACGTCTGCCTGCTGGCCTAGAAGAGCTCGACTCGCTGCGAGAGCTATTTCGTGAATCGCTGCGGCCGTCGCGGCGGGAGTCGGAACGTGAACTGCCCCTGGCGTCCCAGCCTGATTCGCTGCGGGAGCCACCACGTGTATCACTGCGGGAGCCGCTTCGTGCATCGCCACGGGAGCTAGTCCGTGCATCACTG
>CAZAGH010000006.1:49945-51320 GCA_964484755.1 uncultured Melioribacter sp.
ATCACTGCGGGAGCCGCTTCGTGCATCGCCACGGGAGCTAGTCCGTGCATCACTGCGGGAGTCTTTACGCGGCCCAGCGCGTTTGGAAGAAGAGGATGTGGATGGTCGTTGTTGTCGCATGGCGATTCTCATCGTGAGCGTTAAAGAAGGCGTTGAATTTGATCGTAGACCGATTCAACTGTTATTGATGTCATGCATTCGTGTGTTCCCAGCGGACATTCCTGCGTTCCGTGATCACTGCACGGTCTGCACCGCAGCCGCTCTTGCTGGAGCACACGAGTATTGCTGCCGAACGGACCAAAGCCGAACTCCGGCACCGTTGGACCGAAGATTGCTATTGTTGGTATGTTCTGAAGCGATGCAAGATGCACCGGAGCGCTGTCGTTCGCAACGAGAATAGTTGCTTGCGCCACAACAGATGCTGCCTGCATCATTGTGGTTGTGCCAGCTAGATTTTCGACACCAGCAACTCCTGTCGCAACGCTAGCTACTGATGCGTCTCCAATGACGCTTACCCGAATACCTTCGTGCACCAGGCGTTGCGCAAGCTCTCGAAATCGCTCGGCAGGCCATTGCTTGGTTTTCCATACGCTGCCTGGAGCCAGAACCACATGCTTCTGCAATGAGAGCTCGCGGCTTGTTGAGCCCGGCACCAGTGCAATAGGTGTACATTGTTCCAGTCGAGGCAGCACAGTACCAAGCTCGAGCAATGGCTTTAGGAGCAGTAGGTATCGCTCCGCAGCATGCAGTCCTGAGGGCACGTCTACAGCAGTCGACGCAAACCACCTTACTGGTGAATCTGCAAAGGCTACCGAGAAATCAGCATCGATAGCCCGAAGAAACAGGGCTGTACGCCAACTCTTGTGAGCGGCAAGCACGTATGTCTTGTCTGTGCCCCGCAATGAGCGAGCAAGCGCTTGTTGTTGTGCACGCGTGGAATGTTCCCCACGTTTATCAAAGGCAACTACTTCATCTATAGACTCTACCGAAGACAGCATAGATGCCGCTGCTGGGGTAGTTACGAAGGTGACTCGTGCATTCGGCAGGGTCTGCTTTACCGCGGCACACAATGGAAGCGTCAGGAGAACATCACCAAGAAACGCTGTCTGAATGATGATGACATTCATGCAGTCCCTGCCTTTGATGCAGGGGGCTCGTAACGCCACCGACGATGCTGCCACGACCAGAGTTCAGGCCTCTGATGTATGGCCGTCTCCAGCGCATGCACATGCCTACGCGTAAGCTCCACAATATCTTCTTTGGTGTTCGAGAGATCACCCATGTCGATCTCTTCGAAACGCGCAACGTAGCGTCCATCAGGTAGGCGCTCAGCAAACGTGCAAAAGATCGGTGCATTGAAGCGCAAAGCAAGTGC
>CAZAGH010000006.1:51420-80054 GCA_964484755.1 uncultured Melioribacter sp.
GCCAAAACGATGCCCAGATTTTCGTATGCACCGCGTACGATCGATCGTTGATCCTTGGAATCAAGATGCGGAAGGGCTTTAGCGACGTTCTCAGCAGTGATCATTCGCCTAGACGAGGATGCATGCTGCAGAACACGACCAATGAGCTTGCCAAGTGCAATACGTCCAGCTACAGAGCTACGTCTTGAGACGAACCCAACAGCAAGAAGAAGGCGTGTTATGATACGATTGCTGATCGACATCAGCGCTGATTAGGTCGCAGCCTATTCGATGGATTAGGATTGGGTTCGTACGCCTTGGCATACAGATTGAACCAGTTTGGCTGGTTTACATTACCGATAACGGTCGAATGTACAAGCTTGAGATTTTGCTGGAGCGTAATGTCAACAAAGTAGAAGTAAGCACCACCTTGGATGTGTTGATACCACCAAATCTCATAGGGCTTGGTATCCGTGTTTTGGATAAACTGCTCAATCTGGGTTGGACGTCCGTATTTCAACAAGATCGTTCCACGATCAGATCGCCAACCATCCTTGTAGGTCGGACTTGTATAGTAGGTCTGGGCCCACTGATACATCTTTCGAAACTCATCAAGTCTCTCGTTGGCTGGTGTAGACTCATCTGTGTCGCGGATCTTCCAGAACCTATACAGAAACCGCTGCTGTGAACGCTCGTCGGTACACAATGCCTTTGTCTCAATCTCTCCCTTGCTGGCCAACACCTCACAGAGTTCGAGCTCTAGCTTGAGCTTGTCTCCCGATGTGATTGCCCATTCAGACGCTTGGAAGTCTTCGTCCTCGGTGATCAGCTTTTGCTGTTCAGGGGGCTGTGCAGGATTCAGAATGAAGAAACGTTCTTCGCGAGAGTCCAGCACACGCGATTTATCCTTCGCGAGAAAGCGAATACGCAGCCAATAGATCCCTGTCCGAAGGTTTTCTAAGGGGAACTCATTGCGAATCGCAAGGCTATTCGATACACCTTCGATGGGGACGTAGGTTGTAAACTCTTCCTCGCGGACATTGTTGAAGATCGTCACTTCAGCGAACGATGTATCAAGTCCGGCCAGCTTTGCATTGTAGAATTCGGCATACAATGCCAGGACGGGAGAGAGACCAGTGATCTCGTGGCGTGGGTTTGGGTCGCAGGGCTGACCAGCCCGATTGAAACGCGATGAAGCCGAAGACTCCTTGGGCATCACAAACATGATGTCGCTCATCTGAGCACGCGCCGATATCACGGGTACCTGCGTGGTAAATGTTGTCTGCGTTCTACGCAACGGATCATTTACATCGCTTGCTTCAAATGCCACTGTGAAGGTACCAGGTGGCAGCGTTAGTGTGCGAATCCCTGAATAAAACCTACTGTGCGTCGGCTGTGATACGTTGCTCTCCGCAGCAGCTATCCATACGTCCGAGGCTACTACCGATGTGTCCTTGCGCACAACAAGTGAGCAAAGCATCTCTCCAACAAACCCCGTTGGAGCGACTACATACCTGAGCGTTGTGTCCGAGAAAGAGTACTGTAACTCCCACTGCGTCTCTGCGCCGCTACCACGGAACTGCACAACATCGGCAACAACATCAAGTTGCGCTTGAGCCGGAAGATTCCAACTCATTGCAAGGATGAAGACAATGAAACAAAGAGACTTCATGAGATTACTAGGGGGCTTGTAAACAACAAAGTGCCGTCGATCATGACGACCAACGGCACTTTAACGTGCACCTATGTGTCGTCGTTTAGTTGAACTTCATGGCCACACTGATACGGTTAATGAGGCCAAGAGTTTGCGATGGATTTACGGAATAATCGATCTGACCATCAAAGCCAGAGCCGACATACTTAATTCCGATGCCGCCTGCGAGTCCGAACTGATCAGACCCAAAGCGATAACCACCGCGAATGCTCAACAGTTCTTTCCATGTGTACTCGAGACCTGCTGCGAACTGCTCTGGAACGTCTGAGAATGTCTCAAAATCAAGAGCTGTAACCAGCGAGTGCTGCTGCACACCATCAGCGTCGTACTCAGCTTCCCATACAGCCCCCTTGCAGAGGTCTGTACCGATACCTGCACGGAACGACAACGGCATGTCAAATGGCGCTGTTAGCAGACGCATATCGACTGGTTGCGTCTTGACGCCCCCTACCGGGTTGTTCGCACGGTTAAGGTCGGCACCTTCAAATGTCTGCTGTGTACCAAGCGAGTTGATGCTGAATCCGAGGACGATTCCCTTGTAGCCCGTGTTGTAGCGCGTTCCAATGTCGAACACGAATCCACCAGCCGAGACGTTCGTAAACGCCTGCTGAATATACTTCGCTGTAACACCGAACGAGAACTGTTCTGTAAGGCTACCTGCAAGTGTGAGACCAAGTGCGATATCACTGACGTTATAGATACCGCCCGTTCCATCCTGCTGGTCCATGGTTGTGATCTTGATATCACCGCTCGACAAACTTGTAAAGCTTGCAGCGAGGCGATACTTCTCGCCGACTGGAATGACTGCACTTGCAAAGTTGTGCGACATACCAGCAAACCAAAACGTTTGACTGATATCAGCTGCGTAGCCCTTGACGCTTGCAAGTCCTGCTGGATTCCAGAACACCGAGCTCACATCACTAGCTACGGCTGAGTGTGCACCAGCCATACCTGTACCACGAGCACCGACACCGATCTTCAGGAACTGACCACCGGACAAACCAACCTTCGTGAAGTCGGATGCAGCAATCGTTGTTTGTGTTGTTTGTGCTTGCAACGCTGCAGTTCCAATAACGCCAGCTGCAATGGTTGCGAGGGATAGTATGCGATAGAAATTCTTCATTGTGCTCTCCTTATTCTCCCTCACCAACAAAACGAGCCGTACCATTGACTACCGAGAACTTGCGGATGACGCTTGCGCCACCAGCTTCAATCTTCGCTACAAACATCTGGCTTGCAGCGCGGCGCTTCGATTGCGTGCTACGTGTGAGAAGATCCCACACATCGGCTGCGATCTCTGAACGCTTCACTGACTGCAATGCTGAACCATCAGAATTGAGCTCATTGTGCTCAATCACTCGCACAAGTTCACCGTTCGTCGTGTAGATCGAAATCTTGCACTGACGTGGAAGACGTGTGAAGTAGATCTTGCCCTCAAATGGAGTGCTCATGCCTTCATGGCTGACATAGTATGGGTTTGGTGCAACTTGGATCTGCTCGAGTTGCTCATCGGTGTACGACTTGCCTTCTGCACCTGGATCATACTGTGCTACATCGATAAATGCCTTCGCATTATCGAATGGGAAACCAAAAGCACCACCAGTTGTGCGGAGGATAACCTTATCGCCAGGCTGGAAGTCACCCGAAGGATAGGCTGCTGGCGGATTTGCAGACGTTGGTGCTGTGCCTGTAATCGTTACACTTGACGTGCGGCGGTTACGCAGCGATGGGTCGATGACAAACTGGGCACCACCGATTGTGATGACATGGCAGAAGTCGAGCGTGTCCCTGCCAGTCGTTGACAGGTTACGTGACTTGTAGTAACGAAGCTGCTTTCCGAGTGGACGTCCTGTGTTCACTTCTGCGGCATAGAAACGCATACGAGCAGCACTCCACTCGCCGTTGCGAGAGTTACGCCAACCATATGATGCGCTTGCGAAGTTACCTGGAACCACCGGCTCTGGGTTCGGGAAGTTCCGCTGTTGCGCAGCAGGAATCCTACTGAAATCAAGCTCTTGAGGAGTAAGGTTAAAGTCAAAAGCAACGCGCACAGAATCGATGCTGCCGTCTACCTTCTGATCTGGACGATTGAATGAGTGGATGTTACGAATGTCGTATTCGAGGTACTCCACGTCAGGGAAGGTCATCGATGAATCTTTGCCCACGTCGTCAGTGTTGTTGAGAGCAAACTTTGTTGTGACTGTCTCACGTCCACCAGCACGGAACGTCAGCTCATACGTTCCAGGGCCGTTGTTGTAACTGTTAGGCCATGGCGCACGTGGAACAAACCCAGGATACGGAAGCTCGATATACCCTTGCGGTAAGTTGAGCTCGTTTGTCTGATTGTATACGCCTGTAAATCCAGGAGCTACAGAGACGTTCTGTGGCCCGTTGACGACATACGCCGTGTCTGCACGATACGCGCCGCCGTACTGTTCGATGGAATAATCGAAAGCAAGGCCGATGGTACCATAAGCGTACTGGTCACCACGGAAACACACAGCATTCGAAGTGTATGATCCTGAACGAACGATCTTCGCCCGTGAATCATCGAATCCAAACGTTACCGTGTCGATACGGGCAATTGAACCGTCTTGAGCATAGATCGTGTCGATATTGTTCGTATCAACGTACGTCTTCGCGTGCTCAGTAAAGTAGCCAAGAGGTGCTTGCTCAGAAACATCCGACGGACAGAGTACCGGAGGCAGGAAGCTACTCCACTGCGCGATTTCTTGCTTTGTTTCGACGTCGCGCAACGTGAAGACGGTACCGTAGAGACCTACGAGATCATTCTCGTTATTCTTATGCGGCCATCCAGCCCAGAGTCGATTGAAGTTCAACTCGAGACGACGTCCACCGAAGAGCTGGTTGAAACGCTGCTGGTCATTGACCAGAAGACGGATGTTGTAGATACCACCAAGGCGCTTGAGGTTCTCTGCATCTGTTGTGAGTTGGAACTCAACTTGATCGCCAGGACGAGCCCCCTTTGGCTGAGCTGTTACCGTGTTAAATGGTCCACGGTCGTTAAGCTTCGATGGCAGAGCGTTCGAGAAGTCTCCTTCATCATAGGCACGAACTGCGTAGAAGTAGTCTACATTGTTGATGAGCTTTTCTGAACGTTCAGGGTTCGCGAAGTACTCAACGTTACCGTTACGGTTGTCATCACCAAGGTCAACGAAGATGCGACCATTCGTGATACGACGAATGTGGCCAGCGATGATCGTTTTGCGAGTCTCGTTAAGTTCTTGGAACGGACGCAGACGGTTGGACCCATTGTCGTCACGATCCGGGAACAAAAACGGTTCGAAGCGTACCTTGCGGTCAAGAACAAGCTTCAAAAGGGAGTCTGTTGCGCGAGCAGCTGGGATACTGTCGAGACGTCCATTTGCTAGGCGACGAACTTCTGGCAGACCTTCAGTTACAGAGCTAAAGTAGGCGTAACGGATCGAGTCGAGCTTGTCGAAGTTCGGATACCCACCCGTTGATCCAGTGGTACGAATGGTGCTGTCGGCGTTGAGTCGCAATGCATAGTTCGCCGGACGCTTGAGCAGGAGCTGGCTGTAATATGATCCCCATGGCTCTGCGAAGTTGAGTTCACGCAAGACCATGAAGCGACGCTGGCCAGGCTTGACGACATCTGCGACTGCGAAACGATCAATGCGTGCTCCTGAACCACCAACTGTGGCAACGGCATCACCGAACTGAAGGAACGGTGATGGGACAGCATACTGAGCAATCTGCTTCCAACCAAGTGGACCACGACGCGCGTTCTCACGAAGGTCAACATCGAAGGTATCGAGATCATTGCGACGGGCGCGATAGATACGGTACCCCATGAAGTCGAGGCCTTGCTCGAGTGTGTCTATCGACATTTCTGATGTCGAGTCCCACTGGATAGCAATAGCATTGTTAAGTCCCAACCAACCACGGCTAGGAATGCTTGGGAATGTACCGTTGTTGGTACCCTTGATGATAGCTTCGAATGGGGCTCGTGGGGCAACGAAGTTGTTGTTGTAGACGAACTGAGCAAACTTGACCTTACGGATAAGTTCAGCCATATCTTCAACTGTACCCGTAGCATCACCACCGCTCGCTGTTGCAGCGAGAATGATACCGACCACGATACGAGCAGAATCTCCCGGACGCATGTGGAATGGACCCGTCGCCATCATCAGACGGCGGTCGCCAGGACCAAGATCTCCATCCTTACGCTGACTTGAGATGAAGTTGTAACGGTCTTCATTCTGAAGCGGGTCTTCTGTGATTGGCCAGTTACGCATTGTCTGAAGACCAAGCTGCTCCGTTACTGGGAACTGACGCTTGTCTTTACGCAGGAACTTATCTGCATCAACAGCTGGAGACTCAAGGAAGTTAAAGCCCAAGTAGCCGAAACCTTGACCAGCTTCGCCACGGTCACCGTTCGTCCATTGTACAGCAAGGTTGAGTGTATCAATTTCACTGAAGTAGCGAGCGCGGTCGTTCGCAGCACCAGGACCTGAGTTCGTCTCGAGTGCAATGTCAACGTCTTGTACAGCAGCCATCCAGCAGTCATAGAGAGTGTCTTTGAACTTGTCTGGGTGGATGAACATGTACTTCAAGAAGAGGATGTCTGCATAGTCACCAAAGCCCCATGAATAGATCATTTGTTCGATCTGCATACCCAATGGGAAGCCTTCGGCCGTGCGAGCTACGATACCACCTTCGTAACGTGAAAGGTCTGTGTCCTTATACACGCAGAAGATGTCTTCGCCTGAAACGAAAGCAGGAGCATCCTTTTCGTTGATCTTCTTACGAAGGTCAAGGTTGTCTTTGTAGAGACCGTAGTAGTTATTGCGACGGAGTGTATCTGATGGCGACGTGTCCCAGATTGGCCATGCTGGATTTGATGGCTCGAGTTTATCGAGACCAGTAGCTTCATCGTAGTCTGGAGAGAAGTACAAACGATACTTCTTAACGCCATCACCGCTAGTATTTACGCGTGGACCATCATCGATGCTTCCTGGCGCCATCCACGAGCGACCCGTGTATGGATTATACGTCAGCATCACGCGCTTGCGCAGTGTGTCTGATCCCGGTGGCAGCTTACGCGCACCGAACCAAGCACCACCAGCAAAGATGTACTGGTTTCCACGACCACGAGGCCAGAACGTACCACCACGGCCCTGGGCAATGTTAAATCCAAAGACACCGTAGTTCGTGATTTGGAAGTTGACCTTCGACTTGGTGTTCGTCTGCTGGTCGAATACGCCTGTAGGGGTACGCTGAATGTCTTCAGAGACTTCCTCGCCCTTACGGCTCTTTCCGCTTCTGTTGATATCGGCAGTAGAAGGCGCCGTCGAAAGGACGAAGACCGCCAGCAGAGCCGTAAGCAACCAATGCCTATTCATAAGTTCTCCTAGTTTCATCGTTGGGTTCATCGTGGTTTCGCTCCTCTCTTAGAATCGGAATGAAACAGCGAAGAATACAGAGCGTGGAGTCTGATAGTTCGGGCGGCGATCCACCTGAACCTGTACATACTCCTGGTAACCACGGTATGTTTCCTCAGGGGTAACACGGCCATCGCGGTTATAGTCTACACGGGGCTGATACAATCGCTGACCATAGCGGTCGTACTGATTGTTCGCAATCGTGTTCTTGTTAACTGGATCTGCGTCCTTGTAATACGTCACAGCACCGAAGTCCGACTGCTGACGTTGCAAGCTGTTGCCCAAGCCGTCATAATCAGGATTGCGTGATGTTGTGTAGAACGAGATTGGATCTGTAAAGTTGAACAGGTTGTATACGTCAAGCGTGAGATCCAATGCTGTCTTTCCACCAAGTACGCTTTCGAGTGGAATCGTGCGAGTGATACGCATTTCGCTAAACCAGTTCGATGGGAATCGTGCTGAGTTCAATTGACCTGCGATCTGACCACGGATGTTGACCGGTGTGAATGGTGCACCACTCTGCCAGAATCCAGAGAAGTTGATAGAGAAGTTCTCCAGAATAGGAATACCTGCGATCGTTGGACCTTCGCCTTCGTTCCACGTGAATCCCAAGACGGCATTGATGCGGTGAGGCAGGTCGTTGCTCAGAGGGAAGTCTGCGATTGGCAACTGGAACTGACCTGTTGATGGGTCAACAGGCGGGATCTGCGTAGCAGAGTTTGCATTGCCGCGTACGTTCGAGATTGTGTAGTTGATGTTAAACTGCCAGTTATCCTGCAGACGCTTGATAAACGACATTTCGATACCACGTGACGTTCCGTATGAAGCAAGATCATACTGGAACTTTGGACGACCTTGGAATTCCGTGATACGGATCGAAGGCTGATTGTAGACGTCGTTGTAGTAGCCCGTGACCGACAATGCAAGAATGTCGTTCAGCTGGTGGTTGTAAGCAACCTGGAACTGATTTGTACGCTGTGGTGCGATGTTCGGGTTTCCGAAGAAGTCTGTGAACTCTGCATCTGAATACACACCGTCGTACAGATACGTCCATGGTGCATTCTGGTAGTAGATACCATAGGAAAGCTGGAAGTTCTGACGTCCATCATCGCTAACAGGATATGTTACCGAGACACGTGGACCAAAGTTCAGCTTTGCACCAACGGCTGCTGTGTCTGCAATGTTGCCGATGTCGAAGTTCGACGAGTTCGGATCGAGGTAGTCAAGACGAAGACCCGCAGTAAGAACAAGCCCCTTGAGCATGATCTGATCCTGCACGAAGAATGCAGCTGTTGTCGGTGTGCGCGCAGGACGCGTGCGGTCTGGATTGGTTACGTTGTCCTTGCCGTACGACTGAGCAAACTGGTCTCCCTGCCATGGTGCTCCATTAGAGTAGAGAGCCAAATCGAACGTACGGAACTCAAAGCCACCCTTGATCGTGTGACGCGTATCGCCAACTTCAAGCGTGTGTGTAATGTTACCGTCGAGCTGATAGAAGATCGAGCTGCGGAATTCCACGCCGGCTGTGTTACCGTGACTCAAGAAATATCCAAGCAGTCCATATGGGTTGTCTGTGGACTGGTTGTCGCCTGGACCTTCATAATACCCTGTGATCGGGTTGCGCGTTGTAACGTCCCAGTTATCGACGTAACCATCAGCTGTGACTGTGCGATAACGAACAGCATCATATTCATCAAGGATCTGATTCGATCCACGGAAGTACCCTTCGCCAGCTTCGATCGTATCCGTAGGATTGTAGAGATCAATGCCAGTGAAGATGCCCGGAGGAAGGAATTTACCGTCCTCTGTAGCACGACGCTTTGCGATCTCTGTAACCTTACCGTTGTATGAACCGCGGAGTTCATAGAACGTGTTGTTGCTGAGAGAATGGTTGATCTGAGCAAAACCATTGGTCGTAAACTCTTGTACGATCGGCTGCTTTGCAATACGCTCTTCAGGAAGTTCGATCAGCTGACCTGCGCTGTTAACGCGCTGCCCCTTCGTTGTTGCATACAACCATGCTTGGCTGCTCAACTCACCAGCAAGGAATCCATATGAGCCCCCTACGAGAAGAGCAAGGTTGTCATCAAGCTGGAAACGCATACGGCCCGTGATGTTGCGCGCCCATGTACGGTTGTTTGGAAGCTGTCCAAGATTGTTGCCAATTGGATCGAGCACCATCAAGCTTGGGTTACGGAACTGTTGGTACGTGTTACGGATCGATACGAAGAATGTAGACTTACCAATGCCCAACGGACCACCGATGGCTACGTCGGCAACATCTTCGTGCGGTGCACCAAGTTGAATGCCGTTACCAGCCGTTCCATACAGGAATGGCACGTCTTTACGCCAACGGACTTGGCCATCGTAACGGTCTATCTTACCGGTCTTCACAACCGTATTAACGTTACCCGAAACGGCATTACCGTACTCAGCAGTGAAGCCACCCGTTTGCACCTGAACTTCTTCAACAGCCAAGGGGCTAGGCATAGCGGCCGAGATTGTAGATCCAACGTTACCCAGACCACCTGTGAACTGGTCAGTAACCGTCAGACCGTCAACCATCACCTGAGTTTCGTTCGTACGACCACCGCGGATAACGAAGTTGTTACCGGATGCACGAACACCAGCCTGAAGCGACAAGGCCGATGCCAGGTTATCACGAGCGATCTTCGTGATTTCTTTACCAGACACCTGACGATTCGTACCGACGTCCGTCGAGCGAACCATCTGACGTTCTGCCGTTACGTCAAGAGCACCAAGCGTGACGCCACCTTGGCTAAGACGGAAGTCAGCCGTCAGCGTCTGGTCGGCAATGATCGTAAGGCGCTTTACTACGGTATCATAGCCGACGGCCGTTACGCGCACATCGTATGTACCGGAGTTGATATTGACGATGGTATACTTACCATCAGCTTTGGAATAACCACCACGAGTAGTTCCAACGATCTTGATCGTTGCACCAGCCACTGGCGCTCCGCCCTTATCGGTGATTTTTCCGGCGAGAATCCCTGTGATACCAGCGATCGACATACTCGTTGCCGATGCCAGGAGTACCACAAGTAAAAGGTACCGACGTACCATGTACAGCTCCTGTTAGGTCTAGTTGTACTGTTAACTCAATTTTTTAGCGAACTACTGACAATGCATGAACCGAGCGCGCACCTGCCTGCTCGATCACACATTGATACATTCCTGCGGCAAGTGCCTGCGTAGGAAGAGAAACCTCAAACGTGCCCGTTTCGTTCGGGCTAACGGAAGACATGATGGTTTCGCCGATCGATGTCATGATCGATACCTTTACGAAGCCTTGCTTCTTGCTCGTGATGCGGACGTTTGCCAACTCACGGGCTGGGTTTGGCGCAATGATAACATCGGCCTGAAGGGGCTCCGGCTCAACACTGTTCACTACCGGGAGCTTCGTTGCGTCGAGTGCGTAGAACATCACCTTCGCAGCTTCGGCATTTGTTTCAAGGTTCGTTACACGATCACCAGGTGTTGGGCTGGCTGAGTATCCGATGTAGAGACGTCCGTTTACAACGTCATCACAGAGTGATGGATACTGGCAGTTTACGCCGTTTGGTGTCATGTCATACGGTGTTGACCAGATGTTTACACCAGCAGGCTTGTAGGTAACCCAGATGTGTCCATTGAGCGCATCTACCTGTGCAAGTGTATCTGGTTCGTTCTGCTGGTTGCCGCCTGTTGTGTCTGCAAGGATCGACTTTACGTCGCCGTTCTTCCAAGAACCGTAGGCGCAATAAAGGTTATTCTGTGCATCGAGACCAAGTTGCGGCCAGCGGCTGCCACCGTCGAAGAAACGGTTGTTCATGATATAGCCGTTGCCATCCCATTCAGAACCAGCTGGCTGTCCCATGAAGTAGACAAAATTGTCTGTCTCGTTACGGTAGGCAAGGCCAGAGCCACGAAGGCTTTCACGATCGTTCATGATGAAGATCGTTCCAGAGCGTGCACCGTTTGTATCCTTGCGGACGATGTATCCTGGCACGACACCCATTACGTAGTGCGTGTTACCCTCACTGTCAATGATCACATCGACGTGCCCGTTTGGTGTTGGGACCGTATCGGTATTGACCTCAAACGTGCCCCACTCGTTGGTTGCTGAATCAATGTCTTGCCAGTTTGGTGCGTATACAACGCGAGCAAGATCTGTCGGCCATGTGGCTCCACCGTCGGTTGAAGTACGCGAAAGCGTACGGAGAGAGTTGTCGGTGTAGACGATAACAACCTTCTTACCACGAGCTGTGATCGCATATGTATCACCACCAAGACCAACGGGCATGTTTCCTTCTGGAGCTGATGCACCTGTGAACAGTGTCTCTTCAGACCATGAGAAACCACCGTCTGCTGAACGGCGATATCCAACTTGGTTGCTCGGAGAAGCGTCGCTACCAAGGTTGTTGTTATAGATCAAATGGGCATTTCCGTCGCCATCAGCTGCAGCGCGTGGCCAAAGGCAAAGAGCTGCTGCATCTGTTACTTCGGCATACTGCACAGGCTGATCACCGACACCTGAGTTTCCGAAGAAACGAATCGGCGGGTGCGAAGGTGTTCCAATGACACCATCCTTGAACTGGACAATCGACGGCCAACCTGAACGAGTTGTCTCAACCTTTTGCCAATCCTCAATACCCAATGCTGGTTCGTCTGGGTTGCTTACGTCCAAGAACGTGTAGTGTGTACCACGAGCATTACCTGCAAACCCCGGGATGCGGGATGTGAGGTCGCGTGTTGAGTCCTTGGATGCCATCCAAACCATCTGTATGTACTTGTCTGGTCCGTCCTGCGTATACACAAGGCGATTGGCCATAGCACCGTTTGTCTGGAAGTCGTAATACGTAAAACCAACTTCCACTCCTGGCAACTCTGCCATCAGAGCGTCGACGATCTTCGGCGTGCGAACACGCAATACCGATGAGCTCTCTACAATGCGCGACTCTTCGCCATTTGTGCGGAGCAGCAACGGCGAGACAGCGTCATTGGTAAGGGGCTTGATCGGACTGTTTCCAACGGGGATTCGATCAGCAGTTCCAGCTGAAAGGCTGCACAGCCCCAGCGTTGCAAACATCGACGCAGCTGTGAGAAAGCGCGTAGCTAAACGTTTCATGGTGACTCCCTTTGAACTCATCGGGTGATACGAAGTAAAGTTCGGTTTTAGCCCTACAATATACAACCAATTCGTAACCTTTTTCGGGCAAGAATGAGCGTGGAAAACTCCTATTTGGCCCCAAGTGATACGATCCACGCCATAAGAGCAAATCCGCCGAGGATAAGGCGGGTAACGATCCAGACAATGCCCCCTACCACGACCCCGTAACGCCAATGAAGACCCGTCCATGTCACGAGTCCAATGCAGGCAGCAACAAACTGCCACAACGTCGCAATGCTAAAGCTCTGCAGCCATAAGAACCACATTGGGTGGCTGATAGGGTCAATGAACACCCCCGCATGGAGTCCGGCCCGCGTTGTTTCAAAGCCGAGATGCATGGCCGTCGAGACAAGAATTCCGATCACATCAATCAGGGCGGTAGCTGAAATCGCTGCAAGGCATTGCAGAAAGCTCACCTGGGCGTTCGCGGCAAACCGCAGGAATATCATTGCCACAAGCGCCATTACGACGTATGGAATGATCGTCTTTTGCAGGGCACCACCAAGAATCTGTGTGAACTGACGCTGGGGAAGCGACAGGTCTACGCTGGGTACCGATGAGCCCCCTGGCAAAGTACCCATTGGTAACAACCTCGCCGATTCAGCAACGAGGGCTGGATTACCCTGCTCGGTGATGGCAGACCACGTGTTGGCGAATGCAACGATAAAAACGGCTATGGCAAAGACTGCCATAGCCGCTTCTGTTGTTACTTCCTGGATGCGTTGCGGAGCTCGAACCCCGTTTAGAAGGGCGTTGAACGCCTTAACAACTCGCATTGTGCTACCGGTTATTGTTTAGGTGGCTCGAACGTTGATGGGTCTACAGCTTCGTCGACGGTGTAGGACAACTTCATCTCCATCGAAAAGACGCTGTTCTGTACCTGGATCTTTGCCGGCAGCTTGATGCCATTGACGTCGGTGTACTCACTGTACTTTTCAATCGTCGTGACAACGCCCTGTGGACCCTGCTCATCTTTTTCATGGCGCACAACAAAGAATGTTGTGCCGTCCACAAAGTACCGCTCGGCTGTTCCGGCAGGACTTGTGGCCTCGATCAGGAGCACTCCATCGCGCTTGCCCAATACCTTCGTTGCATAACCATCCGCAACGAGCGTCGTGAATGGGAACATGCGCGCTTCGAGAGCCAGCTGCTTTGCCTCATCCTCTGGAGCAGGGGCTGCTGGACCGTTCATCATCGATGTCCATGCTTGTCCGCCGCTCACCCACTGTGCCTGCTGCATCATACCCAAGTCCAGCAAAGAATACTCTTTGTCGGGCGCCATACGCACACGCTTGTATGTTCCGATATACTCCTTGCCCTGCATTACCAGACTTACCGTGCCATTCGAACCCATGGTCTTGAGTCCGTCTACCTTTGCCACGCCACCCAAAGCTTCCTTGTACTTGGTGATGATCTCATCGACACTCATGGTTACTGCTTCGAGGGGGCTTTCCTTTACCGGCTCCAGATCAAGCGTAAACTCCTTGATAGGACCGAACTGCTCGAGCTTGTCTTTCACACTTGGATTACCGACGACCACAATGCGCAGGTCGAAGAGTCCAAGGTACTTTGTTGCAGCAGCTTGGATATCCCCAGCACTGAGTGCTTCGATGCGATCTGTGTAGCTTTTTGCCTCATCGATTGGCACATCGTTGAGCCATGAGTTCAGCAGGATTGATGCAACTGTTGATGAACGCTCAAATGCAATACGGTACTGTCCCGCCTCGAGGGCGATACGGCGTGCAAGAGCATCTTCCTCGGGACCCTCACCAGCCAGCTTGCGAATTTCACGCAGCATCACGACAATCGCAGAATCCGTTACCGACGTGCGCACTTCTGCACCAGCAGCAATGCGGTTAAACCGGCGTCCTCGCGTGAGCAACGAGAATGGCGAATAGGTATAGGAATATGTTTCACGAAGTGTGTTGAAGAGCAAACTGCCGAATCCTGAGCCTAGGTGGCTCGTCATGATCGACGTTGCATCAAAGTCAGAGTTGCGAACAGCTGGGCCAGCGGCACAGACGATTACTGAACTCTGTACAGAACCCTTGCGCGGCACGAAGTATACACCGGCAGGCTCTGTCGCGATGTCAGCAATGGCAACTTCCGGACGCGTTCCCTTTTCCCAGCCTCCCAAATACTTGGTCAGCATTTCACGCGCATCCTTAGCAGAAATATCACCAACAATTGCAAGAGCGGCTGAGTTTGGACGCATGTAGTTGGCATGAAACGCAACAACGTCTTCTCTCGTGATGGCCTTGATGGATTTCTCCGAAGACCTGCGAGCAAGCGGATTGTCCATGCCGTAGATCACCTTGCGAGATAGTGCCTGAGCGATCTCGAGTGGACGCGACCTGCGCGAGGCAACACTAGCAATGTACTGCTGCTTCAACTTGGTCAGCTCTTGCTCATCAAAAATTGGCTCGCGAAGCTCTTCACTGAGCACGCCCAACACTGTTGGCAGGTGACGCGTAAGTGTCGAGGCAGAGATGGTCATCGACTCACCTGTCGATGAAATGCTAATGCCTGCGCCTACACCATCAAGTGTCTGTGCAAGCTCGAGTGCTGATCGCTTCTTGGTGCCCTTGCTAAGCATATCGCCGGCAACAGCTGCAGTACCTTCTTTTCCTACTGGGTCGTATGCTTCGCCCCCTCGCAGGACCATTGAGATTGTGACCATCGGTTGTTCCCGATTCTCGATCACATAGACCTTGAGTCCATTCGAAAGAGTAAACTCTTCATACTTCGGAAACACGAACGATGTGCCCTGCAGTGCTTTGGGCTTGGTGTCGAGATTGGGTTTGTCTACTTGTGATGCTTGCTCAGCTTGCGTCTGTTGAGCTGCTGGCGCAGTAGGCTGCACAGCTTCGGTAGCCTTTGCACGCTTCTTCTTGGAGGTCTGCTTCTTTGTGGTTTGAGCCTGCGCAGTAAATGCTACACTGCAGGCAAGGAAAATGCTAACGATGTTCTTAATCATTGTTCTTATCCTTTCGATGGCAAATAGGTGAGAACAATGCGCTGCTTTGTTCCGAACATGCGCTTAGCTACACGTTGGATATCAGCCTTGGTTACCTTTCCATACTTGGCCAGCTCGTCATTGATAGCGCCTGTGGCACCATCGAATCGATAGGCATTTGAGAGTGCAAGGGCCTTTTGATAGACGCCCATTCGCTGCTCGACAACATTCATCTCGGTAATGTTCTTCGCCTTTTGCAGTTCTTCGTCTGTAACGCCCTCAGCAATGACGCGTTCGATCTCTGCGTCGATGGCTTTCTCAACTTCAGCCGGGTCCTTACCCGGAGCAACGATGCCAACGCAGAATGACATACCAATGAGTTCGCGAGGGAACAGCGACATGCTTGCTTGTACCGCAACCTGCAGGCTGTCAACCAGTGTACGATACATGCGTGAAGACTCACCATTCGACATGATCGTTGTCAGCAGGTCAGCTGCATAGGCATCTGGATCTGTCTGATTCATCGCGCGATAGGCAATGAACAGTGCTGGGAGTTGTGCTTTCTGATCGTTGACTGTTTCACGAATCTCTCCGGCAAGGGGCTTGAGTTCACCAACTACCGGACGCTTTGGCTCTGGTGCTTTCGCGTAGCCGCCGAAATAGGCATCGATAGTTTCGCGGATCATCGCCTCGTCAAAGTCGCCACTGACGACCAGGATCGCATTGTTTGGTTGATAGAACTGATTATAGAACGCTGTGAATTCAGCAATCGACGCACTGTCGATATGCTGCGCTGATCCAATCGGAGCCCACTCGTAGGGTGTACCTTCGAAGAGTGCCTTTTGTGCCTTTTCAAGCCATCCGCCATATGGCGCATTGTCGTAGCGGTTTTTGCGCTCTTCCTTAACAACACCGCGCTGCGTTTCAACGCCGATGCTGTTGACCTGAAGCTTACGCATGCGCTGCGCTTCGATCCAAAGTCCGAGACGCACCTGATTTGACGGGAGCACAAAGTGATACACCGTTTGGTCATTGCTCGTAAAGGCATTCAGCTCGCCCCCTGCACCGTTAACCATTTTATCAACGGTTCCACGCTCGATCTTGTCGGTAGACTCGAACATGAGGTGTTCAAAAAAGTGAGCAAAGCCCGTGCGCGAAGGATCTTCGTCGCGCGAACCAACCTTGTAGTGGACCACAGTTGCAACAACTGGTGCTGAGTGATCTTCGTGGAGAATAACATGCAGACCATTCGGCAGGTCGTACTCTTTGAACTCAAGGGGCTTCTGCCCCCAAGTCGAAAGTGTACTGCCGATGGTCAGGGCTAGCACAAGTGCTGCCGAGCGAACCATTCGGGTCATAGAGTGTTTCTTCATGATAACGTGGAACGAAAGCTTAGAATACGTTGAATTGCCGGAATTCTTGCACCAAGGAGGAGAAAAGCAACGATCACGGCACTCGCAATCGGAATGACATTGCCATAGCGAACATATGCTGTGATCATGTTATTCGGGGTAGTCCTTACGAAACCAACTGCAGACTGT
This sequence comes from uncultured Melioribacter sp., assembly GCA_964484755.1. Lineage (GTDB taxonomy): Bacteria > Bacteroidota > Ignavibacteria > Kapaibacteriales > Kapaibacteriaceae > UBA10438. The sequence goes on from CAZAGH010000006.1 coordinate 68,207, forward strand.
TCTGTTGGAATCTCGGCAAGGGACTTGCCGGAAGGTCCAATCAGGCCGGTTACACCTGAGTTTGCACAACGCAGCACAGGCTTGCGCGTTTCAATCGCCCTCATGCGAGCAATATTGTAATGCTGCCTGGGCCCTGCGGTTCCATTGTACCATGCGTCATTGGTGATCACGCACAACACATCTGCACCATTGAGTACGAAGTCACGGGAGACCTCCGGATAAATCGACTCTATGCAGATGATTGAACCAATCGATAGTAGCGTATCGGAATTGCGCACAACGTGCAAAGGAACTCTGTGTAGCCCCTTGCCCCATGATGAGATGCCAACGCCCCATTCTATCCAGCTCATTGCAAACGTTAGCTGATCAGCAAATGGTAGTCGTTCAGCAAAGGGCGTAAGCATCGACTTGCGATGGACCTGTACGTCTGGAGCTGATGGGTTGAGCATGTAGGCAGCATTGAACACGTCGTACTTCAGATTGGGGTCTGCGCTAGAAGTTCGAGCGGAAGCTGGAGCCTGAGAGCCGTAATAGATAACTCGATCAGCAACACCAGTCATGAGCGAGGTACCTGTCTTGTCTATCCATGATCGCAGTCCAGACCATTCTAGACTGTGACGTGGATCCCGGATTACATATGGCAATGCCGTCTCGCTCCAAATCACAGCATCGGGGATGCCGTGCTTTGCAATCGCACTGTCGGTTAGCGAAAGATGAATAGCCAGCTGAATTCGGGAATCGGTCCACTTGTCCCAAGGATTTTCATTCGGTTGGACAAGCATAACGGACCGATTAGTCTCTGGTTTTAACGGCTCCGTGAGTGCTTCTGAATTCTTTTCATGAACAAACCCAACACCTCCCCACGCTACGAAAAACAGAACGTGCACTGCAATGCCAATGCGACGCCAACGCTTACTCCGAGACAATGGGAAGAATGCCGACGATGCCGCTAGGCTGTTTCCGATGGCTAAAAGAAAGGTCAAACCATAAACGCCAACAACATCAGCGACCTGTGCAAACGACAGATTTATGAGTGCATAACCGCTTGAAAGCCAGGGATAGGAGAAATCGGTTTGGCCGTGCAGCCACTCAAATGCAGCAAGCACAAACGGGAAACTCACAAACATCCAATGTACTCCTAGCCGCTTACGAATCGAAGCTAGAGCTATGAACGGCGGAAGTAACAACAGTGGATGTATGACCAATAGCGCAATGCCTGTAGCAAACAAATACGGATCCGTCTGCTCCTGCCAGCTAGCGATCCACCAATTGGTAAGACCATGAAACAGTACCAGGCTAAGGTATGCGTACCACGTTCTGCGCTTCCATCCAAGTTCTGGACTATCCTGCGCGAACAACAAGAGAAGGGGCACATAGGCAACCAACATCAGAACGCCACTTCCCCAATCCACAAATGCGTAAGAAACACCAAGCAGAATTCCGCTTAAGAGAGAGAGAGTTATTGGGCGTGATTCGTTCATTCGTGGGTGCAAAACTACAAACGGCTCCCGCGCATGATGCACGGGAGCCGCTGTGAATTTCGAAGATATCTAGACAGTATTACTTCGTTACCGTTACTGTCTTCGATGTTACCATACCATTGCTGCGGAGGATGAGAGTATACGAACCTGATGCAAGCTTGTCTGCATCGAGTTGTACTGTGTGCTCACCTGCTGCAAATGAAGCATTAGCAACCGAGACAACCTCTTCACCAGCTGTGTTTACAAGAACCATCGCTACTTCGCTAGCTTGAGCAAGCGTAAATGTAACTGATGCGTTTGCTACAACAGGGTTTGGTGTGATCGTATTGATTGCGATGCCGGTGTTTTCACCTTCAATCGTAACCTGAGCTTCCATTGAAGAAGAACGTGAGCCGTCCTTGTCTACTGCTGTAAGGCGATAGACATATGTTCCAGCAGCAAGGTTCTCATCTGTCAATGAATACTCACGGCGGCTAGTTGTGTTACCAGCTGCCGAAACCGTGCGAATCTTCTGGAAGCTTGAAGCGTCTGCGATATCGCCGGCCTTAACAGAAGTTGTTGAAGCACGTTCGATTTCGAAGCGATCGAGATTCTTTTCAGATGACGTCGCCCAGAAGACATCAACGTTCTTCGAGCGTGACTTAGCATTGAAGTCAACTACCTGGACAGGTACAAGACCACCACCGTTTGTTTCGAAGAAGTCGAAGATACCGCGGACAACGCGCTCAACACCTGTGCGTACGCCAGTGCGTCCGAAGTGACGCCAATCGACGCCAAGGTATACAGAGTTAATCGTGATACCAGCCGTAGCTGTACCCATGATCGAATCAGTTGTCGAACGATCTGCACGACGGTAACTATAGGCAACGTTCGCTACACCAAGTGTTGCTTGATCAGAGAAGATCGAAACAAGAGCTGGTGTTGGATCTGGATCGCCAGCAAAACCTGTGCGAACAACCATATCACTGTTACCGCGTGTGAGTGTGCGTCCTTCGACGTAACGACCACTGTAGTTTGGTGAGAATGGAGTGCCCGGTGCGCGGAAGTTCGAACGTAGTACACGCTGAACGAAGTTGATATCAGATACAATCGAGGCGCCATTGTGCTGTGAAGGAAGACCTGAAGCAGCGATAGCAATGTTCTTCTTGCGTCCTGGCTGACCAGAAGCGATGTAGTTACGGATATCATCACGCTCTGTACGTGAGAGTGGATTCAAGTCATGTGCCCAGAACATTGTCTGGTATGCTGAATAGTCTACTGAACGAGTAGCCCATGACGTACGATCGAAGATATCGAAGTCATAGCGGTCTGACGATGGATCGATGATGTATCCAAGATCACCCAAAGCCTTTTGGAGACTATCTGCATTGAGGCGGCTAGCGATATCGTTGGCTGTTGGCGTACCCGTTAGGATATCACGACCGACGTTATCGCCAGACACTACCATTCGGCGCGTTGACTTGATGAGGTAGAAACGAACAACCTTCGTAAAGACGTTGTTTGGATTGAACTCATCAGATGCTGTTGAAACTTCAATGCGGTAGCGTGGCGTGACGTTGTAGTTCATCGCTGTGAACTGCGCTGGCACATTGTAACCCGTCATACCGTAGTATGGCTGTGGTGACCAACCAGGGATACCGAACTGAATGTCCTTTGACTGACCTGAAGCAAGAGCTGTTCCAACAACACGGTCAATCTCAGGAACTGTGTTAAATGTCGGCGTTGCACTATTAGCGTTGTTTGACGCTGCCGTTTCGACATAGATACGAACACGAATCTGTGAATTCGTTGTTGCCAAGGCACCGTTGTTACGTACTCGTGAACGCACGTCGATTGGAGCCTTTGTCATGATATACTCGGCATCGCTTGTCGCGCCCGTTGCATCACGATATGCTGCGGGGCTGAGGATGTCGATTACTTCCAGATCGCTAACGTAGAGACGACCGTTGAATTCGTCGGCACCGATATCGTAGCCAAGACCAGCTTCGCCGCGAAGATTACCTTCGATGTCTGTACGTGTACCAACAAGCCGCTCACCGTTATTGTTCAAGATTGAACCAATAGGAGCGCGTGGTGTAACGTTTACACGCAAACGCTGATTTGGCGCAACACCTTGGAATTCATGTTCTGCAACGAAGTTGCCGACTGGTGAGTTGATGTCCTGGCCAGTCCAGTTACGCCACTGATCGATTGTTGTGAATTCTGTCTGCGAGCCGGCTGTGACAAGTTCGCTTGTGTGCGAGATTTCCATGACGCGAGCGATACCAGACGTTGGTGCCCAGAATGCGTTCTTGTTCGATACAAGTGCCTTTGGAGCATTCGTTGGTAGGTACCATGTATTGACACGGCCGTTACGGAAAATTGTTCCTTGATACAGAAGCGCTGACTGCGTAAGTGTAGCAGCATTGGCTGGAGCTGTCAGAGCAACCGCGTTGTTCATAACAACTGGGCCATCAGCGTTCTGAACACCGATACCTACGATAGCCCCCGAACCTACAGTATTGTCATTGCCGATCACGATCGTGTTATTAACGATCGAGTCTGCAATCGTAAAGTATGTGTTTAGACGTGGCGTCACCAAAGCTGTCACAGGGTCTGCTGAAGTAGCACGGGCTGTGTAGATGTGAACGCCCGCTACGTTTGCATTTGCTGCGCTGCGTGACAATCCCCAGATAGCATTGCTTGTGATGTACGTATGCTCAGGCTTGTTCGGGAATGCGATGAATGTTGCCTGAGTGCGAGGACCAAATCCCTTGTTAACACCACTCAGCGGCTGGAATTCGTTACGGCCCTGCTGAATGTTGATGCCGCGTGCCCAACCATTAGCGCGAACGCCGCTGATCTCATTGCGTGCGATGAAGAGGTTCATGTTGTTGTAGCGACCTTCTCCACCAGCAATAACACCTGCAGCATCACGTGCTGTTGTGCTAACTGCTGCTCCAACGTTATAGATCCTGTTGCCTTCAATCTTCACACCGTCTTCGTAACCAACGAAGATACCTGCACGACGGACGTTGAAAATGAGGTTGTTACTGATTTCCGTGCCAAGGTTGTAGTACCCACGGAACTCATTGACACCAGCCTTGATGAGTGGGCCGATACCGATCGAAACCACACCGTAACCGAAACCACTAATCTCGTTACCGATAAACTTGTTATTGGTGTTTATGAGAGTATCGAGGTTACCAAAGTTATCTGGGTTAACGGTGTCGCGCTGTGTGATACCAGCTGTGAAACTGATCGTCGTATTGCGCGTATTGCCTTCAAAGCGGAACTGATTCGAACCTGGGTTAAACTGAACTTGCGGCAGTGAGTCTGCATATGTCGGCACAACACCATCTGCGTTGCCAATGATACAGTTACGAACGGCAATGTTCGACGATCCGGATGACAGGTAGAACACCGAAACAAATGGCGACGGGAATCCTGGGATTGCATTCTTGCGAATGGTGAATCGCAGTGACTTCTGTGAACCACCGTCGAACGTGATGTATCCATCTGAGTTCGCGTTTTGAGCGTTCGCAAAGTAGTTTTGACGCTGGATCGCAAAGCTGTTTGTAGGATTGATGTTTTGACCAAGCAATACACCAATACCAGATTCAGAAGCAAGGTTCACAGTAACGCCAGCCTTTGCGATTGAACGCTCTACCGACGGACGAAACGTGATCGTGCTGTTTGGACCAACTCCGATAACACGGCTTGAGAGATCGATAGCAGGAGTGTTGATTCCTGTCTTTGCGGTTGAGTACTGCGCATCTGTGAATTCGAACGCAACTGAGCAGCTCACACCAAAGAAATACAGAGCGTTGATTGCTGAGTCGATCGTTGGGAAGTTGCGTGGTCCTGGCTTGGTTGTACCGATTGTATACACACCGCAGAGGTTAGGCTCTACTGTGCGTGTGATGCACAATTCGTTGTTCGATGTTACTGGGTCGCCAGGGTACTCAACGCGGTAGCAGAAACGATAGTCACCGCCAACTGTTGGTGTAAACGCTGGGAACGCAAAGATTGTCTTGTTGAATTGACCAGCAGCGATGTCTGGAACAACGCCAGTTTGGTTGTATACAGTAACGTTATCAGCCAGGCGCGTGATGATCAAGCGAACTGGAACATTCGACAAGTCCTGGATACCGTTATTCTCAAACACAGCTTCTGGACGAAGCGAACGGTTTGTGATTAGGCGACCAGTGAGGCCTTGATTACCTGGAGGTGGGACCAACACGCTGTTGACGCCTGGTTCTTCGTTGTAACCAACCTCGAAGATCAAGTCCGCTGTGCCAGGACGTGGCAAGCAGTCATTGAAGGTGTTCTCATCTGGGAATGGATCGATCAGTTCTGTGCAGACGATAGCCTTGTAGAGACCAACTGGGTGGCCACCTGAGTTCGGGTAGAAATTATCGAATGCCTGTGTCAGACGCGCAGCTGGAGCAAGCGCTTCGTTGATGAGAATCGAATCACTCCATACTTGGCTGCCTGAAGGTCCAATGAGTCGCGCAATACCGCGGAATGACTTGACTGTGTCAAGACCAGAGTTCTGGAAGATTGCCTCGACTGGGATTGGCGTAGTGTTCGGATACTTAAACTTACGTGGAGGGTCGTTCGGCTGTGGTGAACGAATCAAACGTGTTGAGATATCACGGTTTACAGCAATCGTAAACGAACGCGTCCACTCATCAGCGCATGAAGAGCCGGATGGAACAGTGCGAACGATTAGGATATACTCACCACCAATTGCTGGAAGTGTATTAAGAGCGCCACCAACAGCAGCAAGACGGCCAGTAGCGTTCGTAGGGCTTGAGGTAAATGTTACAGGGAAAACACCCGTGCTTGGACCGGTAGCTGTCCAATCCGCAGAATACACCGTATCACGGGCAGGAAGTGGTCCGATGATGCGGTAGCGCAGAACGAATGCTTGACCTGGCGATCCAGCTTGTACCGAAACACTTGGCATCGGACGATTCGCTGAAGATCCGTCGTACAGGTTACCACGTGGAAGGATCGCTGAACTATCCGGTGTGTCGTTCGGGAACGACGCAATGAAGCTACCGATGATGTCAAGGTCGTAGTCTTCGCACTCGCCCTGTGAGAACTGAGGGAAGGTACATGGATCATTGATACATGCCGTTCCGATGTTGGTTTGCGCCATTACGCGCAAACGCGTACGACCAGAGCGTGTCGCGCAACCAAGCGTGACCGTACCGGTTACAGAACCGCTACCGAAAGCTGACTGAGCACACCAAACACGCTCTTCCGGCTGGAAGATACCGTCTTGGTCAAGGTCGATCCAGATCGTGTACGACATCTGGGCGAACTGGTCGCCCGTAACACGAATCGTGATAGGTGTGTTGCGGAATGCCGTGATCGATTGACCCGTGAAGTACGAATACCCCGTCTGGTTGTTCTGATCCGCGATAGGCGAGTTCCGACTGAACCCACCGAACTGGAAGAAGGAAATACCCGTGCCCCAGAAACCTGGCGTGAGTGCTGGACGACAATACTGCGCCACTGCATCGTGCGATGCGGTGAGCAGCGCCACCAGTATCAGTGCCCTGAGGGCGAAAGTGTAGAACCTGTTCATGTGATTCCCACAAAGTTGTATGTAAATAATTTTACTTCTGTTCCACGTTTGGTTGAGCCGACACTTCGACTACGGACAACAAAATACTTACCTGCGTGCAATCCACAAGCACTGACTGCAAAAAAATCATCATCATTTGGCGGCCTTGTTCCGCCCCTTTGCAGGCTTGCTGCGGGCGGGCTGCTGCACAACCTTGGAATTGGTTGGAACGATGATGTTGCAGCTGGTCTGACTTCTGTACGCACTACCACAGTAAACTTCAACTTTGCGGGTTGCGTTCCCCAATTGTACGAGCGAGTAGCGTGTCTTTGCTGGGTCTACAGCAAGCACCTTGACAAGACGTGCCGAACGCGTGCTAGGAACGTAAGTCATTGCATTGCTTTGGTTTATCGACGCCACTAGGGCGTACGGCTGCTGGTTGTTGCTTGGATTCTTCACCGTTGCCAGCCCCCTGGCGTCATACTGCGTGATGAAGCCCGACTCGGGAAGTAACAGTGGCGCGAAATCTCCCGCACCATTTCCGTGGAGAACGAGCCCCTTGCCAGCATCATACCGTACGACATCGTCTTCTGCACCGTACATATTGCCGGTGATAACGATGTCGAGATAATCATCTTCGTTTAGGTCGATTGCCTCAATTCCCATAATTGGCGCAATCTGGGCGATCTGCGGAAGGGGCTTAACGGTAAAACTGCCCCCATTATTCATCAAAACGACCGATTCCATCATGACGGCCGTGCGCTTGTAGCAGGTGTCCTTCATCTCAGGTTCAAGGATGTCGTCGATGGAGGCAAATGCGAAGTCCCTGAAATCATTGAACTTACGATTCATTGTTGGCATCTGGGAAAACACACGGTGGCGGTCTCGCATCAGCTGACGCTTGCCAGAATCGGTGATGTAGGTGATCAACGGATCGATAGAGCCGTTGTCGTCAAAATCCCCAGCGTACATAATGATGGGCTTTTCGCGAGACGCCTTGTAACGATGGTTAAGACCTTGATTGCCAAGGATATAGTCAACATCCCCGTCGTTATCAAGATCTGCGCCAGCGATACTATACCACCAGCTCACTGTTGAATCAAGACCGAAGGTCGCTGTCTTGTTAACAAAGCCATTGCCTGTGTTGCCGAAGATGGTGATCGGCATCCACTCACCAACAACGACAAGGTCGTGACGGTCGTCGTTATCAATATCCGTCCAGAGTGCCGAGCGTACAAGGCCCACATTGCGCAGACCCGGAGCCAATGAGTCTGTTACGTCGGCAAAGTTGCCTTTACCATCGTTCACGAGCAGAAAGCTATTCTCGCACAGAGGATATTGGTTCGTCCGTACTCCGCCGCCAACAAAAAGATCGATATCGCCATCATTGTCGAAGTCGGCGGCATTGAGCGTCGTGGCATTCGTCTGAACAGTTGGGATACCCATGGTGCGCTTACTGTATCTGCCCTTGCCATCGTTGGCGTAAACGATCATGCCGCGCTCGCGATCAAGATCGTTGAACTCAACCCCTCCACATGCCAACACAAGGTCGCGATCACCATCATTGTCGATGTCGATCAAGAGCATGGCTTGAATCTCGTGCGTGCTGTCAGCGCGGTCGAGACCAAGTTCGCCAGCGACAAACGTGCCGCTCTTTGTTTGCAGAAACGACTTCGAATGGAATCCACGTGAGCTACCAAAGACAACGTCGTCGAGTCCGTCGCCATTGACATCTGCAACGGCTACAGAAGGTCCACCCCACGATGCACGTACCGGCATGAGACGGAATCGCTTAAAATCATCAAAGTAATTTTCTTTATGATGATAGAGAATGCCAAGCGTTGATGTGGCATCAACAAACGTCGATGTGTCTGGCATTGGCATAGCAAACCAAGAGCGACCAGTGGCAGCTGCATCAGACTGCTGCAATGATATCGATGTGTTTGGCTCAAGTGATGTGAGTACTTGAGACCGTCCGTCGGGCCATTCGACAACAACGGAGTCCACAAGCGCTGCGTTGCCGAGTCCAATGATCATGCGACCATCGACTTGCGACTGAAAGCCACGCACAACATAGTTCTCGCGGTAGTGCGCAATGCCTCCTGCTACTACTCGCGCCTTTGCACCGAGGCCCGATTTGTTTCCATCGGCACCAATGAAGTTCAGAGCAATGTAATTGCCACGACGCTGCTCGATGGCGTTGTTCTTGTAGACAAACATCAACGTGTCATAGTTCGGGACAACGAGCTCGTAGTCCCCATCACCGTCAAGGTCGCCCCATGCCGCCCCGAACGTGGCACTTGTATCACTAACACCCCATTCCTTGGCCACATTCTTGAACGTGAGATCATCTGTCTGACGAAACAGGAAGTTCGGCTCTCGGAGCGCTTGCAGATCGTTGGACTGTGCCGAACGTGAGTTGAGGTTGTAGACATAATCCTGATCGGAGAGATCAGAAACATAACCGTTGCCGATGAATACGTCTGACCGTCCGTCGAGATCGAAATCTTGGATCAAACAGGCCCAACTCCAATCAGTAGCAGCCATTCCTGTCATGTATCCGATCTCTGAGAACTGGTTGTAGCCTCGATTGAGCTGCACCATGTTGCGCGAGACTTGATTCGAATCGTATGTCGGATTGTAGATCGACATATCGCCAGTTGCGTTCGTGTTGATGATCCGGCGCACATGACTTTCCGGCAACATGTCAGTGGTAACGATATCGGGAAGTCCGTCTCGATTGAGGTCTGCAACATCACTACCCATGCTGAACACCGAGGCGCGACGCGTCATGCGCATCATACTCTCAGCAAATGTTCCATCACCGTTGTTGAGATAGATCAGATCCGTTGAATTGAAGTCGTTCGCAACATAGACGTCGGGCCAACCATCGAGATTAATATCAGCTACGGTAGCGCTGAGCCCCATACCTTTATCACGAATCCATGACTGCAGTGATACATCTTCGAACTTGCCGTTGCCGAGATTGCGGTAAAGTTTGTCGGTGTTTCCTGAGTGCCTATTCTCCATCGCAGAGAGCATTCGGAACGTCCGCTCGCGCTGTTCAAGCGATGAGTCTTCGATCGCTTCAAACTTCTGGGTAACATTACCCATCTGCTGCTTTTCGAGCGATTGAGCAAGCTCAATGGAGTCGCGCACGCGGTCGCGGCGCAAGAATTGGTGGTAGTTCGAATAGACAACGATGTAGCAGTCGAGCAATCCATCTTTGTCGTAGTCAAAGAACACGCTGTGAACGCTCTCGTTCTTGTAGTTCAGGCCAAACTCGGCAGCCTGCTCTGTGAACTTACCGCTACCATCGTTAATCAGTAACCGACACGTGTTCTGCCAGCGCGTTAGAAAGATGTCGTTATCACCATCGGCATCGATATCGATGATATTCACGCCAGTTGAGAAGAACAACGAATCGTTTGGATAGCCTATCTGTGAAGAGATGTCTGTGAACTTGAGATCCCCATCATTGCGATAGAATGCAACGCCGGTAAAATTCGTAAACACCATGTCTGGTCGGCCATCGCCCGTAAAATCCGCAATACCTACGCCGCACCCCGGCACCATTGAATTGATGCGCATCAGCGAGTCGGTTGGAATTTTAACACGATTAAGATCTTGACGCCATGAAATGCCCGTGTGCTCGGGACGCATTCGCGTGAAAAGGGGCTGCTCCTGCGCTGCAAGCGTGCCTGTAAATAGGAAGAACAAGACAGCGAGGACGGCAGTCAGTTGTGGTCGCATAGGATTCATGCGATAATGGTGAAGCGTGAGTGCTTGGAGCGGGGCTTGAACCCGCACGCCCCTTACGGGACACAAGATTTTAAGTCTTGTGCGTCTGCCAATTTCGCCATCCAAGCAGGGTTGCAAAGTTACAATTCCTTTCGACTACGGATGATCTCGTAGACGGCAGGAAGGACGCTCAGAACGATAATTCCGGCGATAACGAGCGTAAAATTCTTTTTGACAAGGGGCTGATTACCAAAGAACAAGCCCAGAAGCACGAAGGACGTAACCCAAACAATTGCGCCAACCACGTTATAGAGCAGGAACTTCCGGTAGGACATTTCCCCTACTCCGGCTACGAACGGTGCAAACGTCCGTATGATCGGCATAAACCTGGCCAAAATGATCGTCTTACCGCCATGTCTCTCATAAAACGCGTGTGTTTTGTCGAGATGTGCCCGATTAAACAGCTTTGAAGACGTGCTGGCAAAGATTCGCGGACCAAACTTCTTGCCAATTGCATAGTTGACACCATCCCCAAGGATGGCAGCCACGATCAATAAAACGCACAACGCCGTTGGATCCAGCGTGCCAAGCGAGCAAATCGCCCCTGCGGCAAACAGCAGTGAGTCCCCCGGAAGAAATGGGGTTACCACCAGCCCCGTTTCTGCAAACACAATTGCAAAGAGGATGGCGTAGCTCATAGCGCCGTACTGACTTGTAATTGCTGCTAGATGTACATCGATGTGCAGAATAAAATCGATGAGTCCTTGAATCAACTCCACGCGTATCTGTCCTATGAATTCAGGTGATGCAGCATGTCGTGCTCAATCTCCACATGGCCATGTTGGGCATACCATGCATGAAGCAGAGGATACATGTCTGACTTGTTTTCAAATTGGTGTTTCCATTCTTCGACAAGGGGCTTTGCAGCTTCGGGACGCGGACCCCAGTGCCAGAGCTCAACGCCATCGGCATTGAGTGCAGCCACAATCGGCACTGCCCGAGCCCCGTTCGTAAGATACAGATCCATTGCTGCTGGATAGCTATCTCTGTCCAGAATTCGCAGCGTTAC
>CAZAGH010000007.1:0-1670 GCA_964484755.1 uncultured Melioribacter sp.
TCAGGGACCGGAAACTCCTGTGCATCACGCACGGTAATGTCGGCCACGTTATCCGTGAGCCGCATCAGCTCGCTAAAGAACAAGCCAAGCGTTGAGTTCATCCATGTTGCAATAGCATCGCGCTGCGATGTGTTGCGCAGCGTAACACCAATGAATGCATCGGTTGCATAGGCTTCGATGGCATTCACATGTACGATCCAGCGCTTGTGCTGCTGCTTCGGAATGATGAGGTGTGCTATCGACGGAGTAGGCAGGTGCCACCAAGAATCGCGGTTACGAATGCTCGCACGTAGGTGCACGCCATCGCGCTCGGCGCGCTCGATGCGCGTGAGCACATTCGTGCCCTGCATAGCGTTGCGGTCTTCCGGCAGCAGGAGCAGTCGTCTGTCGGAACGGGGCACGCCCATGATGGACTCGATGTCATCGGCAGAGGTCAGGATCGTCGCATCAACGGTGGAACCGTTTTCGCGGGTACGCTGCCAGTAATCCGCTTCAAGGTTGTTGTTGGCGATGTCGTGCGTGTCGGGTGCAAAGATCTCATTAGCGCCGGTACGCAAGCCCCCTCCCACATCGGCAATGGATGATAGGGGGCGCATGCGATGAAGTGTCTTGCGCAAGATGGACGAGAGCACGTCGGGCGGAACAAGAAAGTCTTCCCACGAGCCGGCATCGACAAGATGCGACTGCGGTAACATGCGCACCACAGCCTCGTCGTTGAGTTTGCCGCGCTCCGATGCATCGAGGTAGGCCACAAAGGCATCGAGTGATTTTAGGCGCGCCTGCTCAAGATCGCGCGATGCCTTTGATGACGGGAAGAATGCGGCAATGGGTCTGCGCAGATACACGAAGCGTGTCAGATGCGTGTCGCGCTCGCTCGTTGCATTGCGCGCAATGATGCAGCACGTGCCAGAGTCGGGCTCAGCGAGTGCTTCGACGTCGCTCATGATTACCCACTCAACGGCAAAGCGCGAAGCAAGGGCGTGACGCGTTGCCATGTAGTGCTCGTCATGCAAGGCCGATAGCGGCAGAAAGATCACGACGCATCCATCCGGTGCAATGGGCATTCGCTCGAGCAAAAGACGCAGGCGATGACGTTCCGAAACGTCGGCCGAGGTTGCCACGACAAGGTCCCAGAGTCTGCGTGTTGAGCGCGTATCGCGCAGGATCTGCACATCCGTCGTTGCGTCAAGCTTACCCGATGATCGCAGCACGATGGAGCGCTCATCTTCTGATGTTCGTGCGTAAACGCGTGCTTCGCAGTGTGTGGTGCCCGACATCAGGAGCTGACGCACACTGGCAAGACCTTGGGTCTGTCCGATCTCGAGCATTGTCATGCGCTCGGGCATATTCTCGCGCACATGCACAACGGCGCGTAGCGCAAGATCAAGCGCATCGATCGTTGGAACAGAGGTGCGTGCAATGCGAGCACAGCGCTGCAGAATAGCATCTACTGCGCGGTGGAGTTCATGATCACTTAAACGCTCTGGATCGAACCGGTGCAGAAAGTGAATCAGATCAGCAAGCGTCATCCGGAAGATCTCTTGCTTGTCTGCAAGCACGCGCACGTCGGAGACACTGTGTGGTAGCATGGCGTAGCCTTTGCGTCTGGCCTGACGGAAGTACGCGCCGACAAGGTCGAGCATCAGGTCGGCACTACGCGTCCCATACGG
>CAZAGH010000007.1:1770-40125 GCA_964484755.1 uncultured Melioribacter sp.
ACCACCTGATCTTCATCAGGTAGACGCTTGGTAACGGCTTCGGTGCGGTAGGTAACAGCTCTGCGGAAATTCGTCAGGATAAAGTACGGCGTCTGTACGCGTGCTGCTACCGAGCGCAGCTTGTCGCGGGGGACATCATCGAACGGACTCTCCGTGGGCGCTATTGCGTCAACCACGGCTAGGGGGCTTCCACTCTTCTGCTTCAGGATGTAGAACGTGCCCTCGACACTGGAGTACTCCTCGACCGCAAGCCCCTTTGCAGCATCAGAGGCGAGCTGCTGCAGGCATGCATGCAGACTTGATCGTAGCACAGTTGACATTTGCGTTGGTGTCATGTTACCCGTTGATCAAGGCAGTTACGCGGTGAATAAGTTCCTGTGCTTGCTCATCTGTTGGTGCTTCAGCGATCACACGCGCAATAGGCTCGGTGTTCGATGCACGCACATGCACCCAACGGTCTGTCATGCCAACAAACACACCATCAAGCGTGGAGATGGTAGCATCGGGGAACGACGCAGCGATGGCACCGAATGATGCTGCAAAGGCCTCGCGGTTCTCGAGCGGAAACTTTGTCTTGATCATGGCATACGACGGAAGTTCGGCGCAGGCTTGAGACATTGTTAGGCCATGCGAGCGCAGGTATGAAGAGATCACGCCGATGCCCACGAGACTATCACGACCCGAGTGGCACGCGGGGTAGATCACGCCTCCAGAGCCTTCTCCTCCAATCACGGCGTGGGTTGACTGCATCATGCGTACAACGTTGATCTCGCCAACGGGGGCGCGGTGACATGTAACGCCATACGATGCTGCCACATCATCGACAACTCGCGTCGTAGAGAAGTTTACGACCACATCGCCCCGTTCACCACTATCGAGAACGGCCCTGGTCGCCAGAGCAATTGTGCGCTCTTCGCCAATTGGCTTCCCATGTTCATCAAAGAGTACAAGTCGGTCGCCATCGGGATCGATCGCAACACCGAATGAAGCACCCTGCTCGCGCACGGCATTGCCAAGATCTGTAAGATTTTCGGTAAGGGGCTCTGGCGTGTGCGGAAAGATGCCTGACGCGTCGCAGTAGAGCTTAACAACATTGTATCCGAGCTTTTCCAGTAGGAGCGGTGCTGCATGCGAAGCAGAACAATTCACGGCGTCGACAACTACGGTCTGACCCGCAGCTGGCGGGGCTGACTGCACGGCGGGGATTGACATCACGCGATCGATGTGAAATGCATCGGCATCAGAACGATGCTCAACGATGCCGCTCTGCTGCTCGAAGGGAAGGGGGCTTGGCATTGCCGAGTCCACCGCCTGCCAGAGCTTAGCATTGGCGTCTGCATCGAGGAAGACGCCCCCTGCATCCAAGAACTTGAGTCCGTTCCATGGTGCTGGGTTGTGTGAAGCTGTGATGGCAATGCCGCCGACGGCATCAGAGTGTTCTGTCAGTAACTGCACCGTTGGCGTTGTTGCCATGCCAAGCACAACGACGCGGCGTCCGCAAGCGCGGAGCGTGCCAACAACGATGTCTTCGATCCACGCGCCGCTCGGACGTCCATCTCGGCCCACTACGATGGGCCCATGAGCGAGGATGGCATGAAACGCCCATGCATAACGTGCTACCAAGGTTGGTGTTAGGTCATCACCAAGTGTTGCGCGGAGTCCGGAGATCGATCGTATACAGGCCATGGCGGTGCAGTAAGGTTACGGAGCGCTTCCACACAGTGCTTCGACATCGGCCACAGAGCGGGCTAGCGAAGCAGAGAGGTTCACGGGTCCTTGTTCGGTGATGAGAATGTCGTCTTCAATGCGGACGCCGATATTCCACCAGCGTTTATCACATGGGGAGCCAGCAGGAATGTAGATGCCCGGCTCTACGGTGATAACGGAGTTTACTTGGAGCGGACCTCCCGACCCGGGGTCGTGCACATCAAGTCCCAAGTAGTGCGACGTGCCGTGCATGAAGTACCGTTTCACATCCGCGAGGCTTTCGATAATGCCCAGCTTGAGCAGGCCATCTGCGATCACCGACGTCGCAGCTGCATGCGGCGCGCGGAAGGGGGCTCCTGCGACCGAGGCTGCGATGCCGGAGTCTTGCGCTTGCAGTACAAGCTCATAGATCAGGCGCTGCTCTTCGGTGAATTTCCCGTTGAGCGGAAACGTCCGCGTGATGTCGGCCGTGTATCCATGATACTCCGCACCACAATCGGCCAGCACGAGATCGTTCATTGTTGTGGCGCGGCGGTTAGCGGTGTAGTGCAGGATGCAGGCATTGTAGTTAGAGCCAACGATGGACGGGTAGCCAACGTCTTCGGCACCTTGACGCTTGAAGCCGTATTCCATGAGTGCTTCGAGTTCGTATTCCTTCATGCCGGGACGCGCGCCGCGCATGGTCGCGCGGTGACCCTCCATGGAGATCTCGATGGCCTTGCGAAGGAGTCTGAGTTCCGCCGTGTCTTTGACCTCGCGCATGGCGCGCAGAATGGCCATAGGCGTTTTGAACACGAGCGAGGCCTTGCGCTCCTTAGCCCACTTCTTCAGTTCAGCATCCGCATAGAGGTTCTTGCCGGCCAGGGGCACCTGCAACGCTTTGGTAGGTAGCGTTGAGTAGTGCAGTGTGTCGACGCGGGGAAGAAGTGAATCGAGAACGGACTTCAGATCCGTTGCAACAAGTGCGGTGTCAACGCCGAGGTATTGCATGGCCTCTTGCGGCCCCATGCTCACGCCTTGCCATACTTCGCGGTCGACATTGCGCTGCGGAATAAAGAGAACTTCATTGAACGTGCGGCTTCCGATCTGAATGCCCGCAGGCGCAAGCACGAGTGTTGTGCCGGGCGTTTGACAGCCAGTGAGATAGAGCATGTCGGAACTCTGACGATACTCGAAGTCAACATCGTTCTGACGGTTGCGGACATCGGCTGAGAACACGATTGCGATCGAAGCAGGTGTCATCGATGCCAATACCCGCGCACGACGTTCCTTGTAGACATGCGGAAGGGGCATGTCGGTATCGAACATCTCAAATGGGAAGGTTTGCGCGGAAGCCAGTGAGCCCCCTGCAACTAGGCAAAGCAATAGAGATACGAACAAGCGATTCATGGCCCGCAAATTAGCCATCAGCCACGCCAGTTCACACAGCAATGCAGAGCGTTGCGACGTCTACCCTGCGGGCTCCTGCCTCGATCAGGGCTGTGGCGCAGGAATTGAGCGTGGACCCGGTCGTTAGGACGTCGTCGATGAGCAGGATGCGTTTATCGTGGACCATATCGGGATTGGTCACGGCGAAGATACCGGCCACGTTGGCGCGCCGCTCGACGTCTGAGAGGGTTGTTTGGGACTGACGGTGTCGGGTGCGCACGACCACGCCGTCTGGCATCATGGCTAGCCCCGTCTGCTCACAGAATCCCGAAGCAATGCGCTCTGCCTGATTGTAGCTACGCTCACGCTTCCGCGCCCTATGAATGGGCAGGGGGCACACAAGTGTTGATTGGTCAAGAGAATGCAGCCCGGGGTGATTGGCCAACATGCGGCCTAGTGCAACGGCCAGCCGGACGCGTCCGCCATACTTTATGGCATAGATCGCGTTTTCGATGGTTGACGTTGCAGACATGCCCCACAGGGAAGTAAACGATGAGATCATAAGCTCGTCTGCGTGGACGTGCTTTTGAATCAACAGTTCGATCTCGACCGATCGCGGGGCCGGCTGATGGAACAACAATGATGCGTCGTCGATGCCGGGAGCGTATGATGACGGTGATAGAAGACGCTGGTTAGAGAGCAGACAATGCTCAGGATAGAGCGTATCGGTCAGAGCGCGTAGCGTTCGATGTGCACCTCCGACCACCATGTCGAGGATGCACATGGGGCTACCTTATGTTGTGAGGGTAAACTTCAACAGATCGTCGATTTCCTTCGGCAGCACAGGCTTTTGCTTTTCGGGGATGATATACGACGATAGCGAGGTGATGTCGTCGAAGATTCGCTGACGCATCGCAGTCTGCATCAGGTACTCGTGTCCACTTGAGCCCCCTGTACCTACCCGCATACCGATCATTCTGCTCACCATCATGGTGTGACGGTAGCGCCAGAGCGAAACAAGCCTGTCAAGCTCGACAATTGCCTCAAGCAGACGGAAGGGGGCTTGCAGCAACGGACGATCTTGATATGCCGTAATGAACAGTACCGCCAGCGTGGCATTTAGTGACATTCTGCGTTTGCCTTCTTGGCGAAGCTGCTCGTAGGACTCTTCATTCAGGAAGGCCATGAAGCTCTCTTCGTTGCGATCGATCTGCATGAGCGCGTCGGTTGGATCGGTGCCTTCCATCTCACTGAGCCGTCGAACCTCTGCACGATCGTTCTCCAACATTGTGCGTACCGAGGCTGTGAACGACTTCAGAATTCCGAAGTCGCCCATCTGCAGAAATGGGATACGCGCCAGCCAACGCTCTGTCACATCGAACAGTGAAGCGCCAGCGCTGGCTTCGTCGAGTAGCTGGCGGTGCTCAGGTGTAAGTGCTTCAGTATAGTGTTTGAGAACGCGTCTGTCTTCTTGCAGACCAAGCTTGCGCTCAAGGATGCGCCATTGAACCGACTGAAACCCGCTGGCAGGATTGAGGTAGGCCCGAAAGTTCATGAACTGCAGCGGCGTCATCGTTTCCATGATCGAGAACTGATCGCAGAGCAGGTTCATGATCTTGTTTACGCGCTGTACACGTGAGCAGCAAAGGTCAATGGCCGACTCCGGTACGTTCGGCTGATTCATGAGATCGATAACTGTGTTTAGCTCGAATAACACCTGCTTGAACCACAGCTCGAAGGCCTGGTGCGTGATGATGAAGAGCATTTCCTCGTGAGCATGGTCGTTTGCCTTATCACTCTCAAGCTCCTGTGCATTGAGGATCTTGTCGAGTCCGAGGTAGTCTGCGTAGTAGGCCATAATGAATCAGGTTACAGTGTTTCGTTGGTCCGGAAAATAGCCGTGCGTGCGATCATATCGTGAAGAGCCTGTTTCTTGGCAGACAATACAACGAGACAACCAATGATCAGTACCAACTCTACGAGCGACGAGGCGCTGTTAACACCACGCGCAATGATGTCGGGTAGGGGGATAAGCACGATGAGCTTAAGAATACGATCAGACATCTTGATGATGGTTCGCATCATGATCACGCTGGGTTGTGCAATGGCCCCGTCCTCACGTCCGATACGAAGTTTCAAAATTCGCTTCCCGGGTGAGGCACCGCTCACGGCCTCGATTGTCCAGTAGACAATCGGGCTTATGAGTCCGGCGTAGATCATCGGAACAAGATAGGGCATCATGTCTTTGAGCACGTCACGCGGTAAGCCCATGGATTTGAGTTGTGTAAGCAACTCCTTGATCGACTCTGCCATGAAGGCAGTCTGCGGCAACTGCATCGCTTGAACAACGAAGACGATGATAGTTGTTGTAATCCACAGACCTACTTGGTCGAGAAGCCATGCGCCCAAGCGCGGACCAAATCCTACGCGACGATCCTCGATCGTTGGCTGGTAGGACATAAATGGATTTGTTGAAGGGGGCTGTGGAATCTCGTTCATTGCCTCTCCTTATCCTAGTTCGTGCAGAATTCGAACAGCTATGTCGTACTTCTTGAACGGTGGCATCAGATACACGCCGTTGATCCGGTCACGAACGGACGTCAGGAACTCGACTGCGATACTAATGCCAATGTCAGTTGCTTCTTCGGTTGATGTAGCCGCTTCCATGCGCTGACGAACCCATCCGGGAATATTCATACCCGGAACCTCATAGTGCAGGAACTCGGCGTGACGTATCGTGCGCAGCGGAATGATGCCGAGCATGAATCTAATGTCGATGTCTTTGGTGCGTGTGAGGAACCTATCGAGTACATCGATGTCGAAGATCGGCTGTGAAAAGGCAACATGAGCCCCTTGCTCGGCCTTCATCGCCAGCCGATCGAGTTCACGCTCGAGATCATCGGCAGCGGGGTTGACGGCACAGGAAACACAGAAGCCGGTTGATGCACCGAGTGGGTTGCCCATGAGGTCTTGTCCGGTATTCATGTGCCCCAGGGCGCGGATAAGGCCTATGGAGTCTACGTCATAGACGCTTGTGGCAGACGGGAAATCACCGATGTGTGTTGGGTCGCCCGTAACAGCAAGAATGTTTCGCACACCCATCTCGTGCGCACCAATCAATTCTGCTTGCAGAGCCACCATATTGCGGTCGCGACAGGCAAGGTGCGCGATGCACTCCATCGAGGTCTGCTCGTGCACAAGCTTCGAGATCGCAATGGGACTCATGCGCAGACGTGCACGCGCGCCATCGCTGATGTTCACGGCATCGATACCGTGCTCACTAAGGTAGCGGGCACCCTCGATCACACTCGACATATCGAGTCCACGTGGGACGTCCAGCTCCACCGTTGTTACGAATCGTTCATTGATACGGTCATGAAACGTCGTAGGCGCTGCTTTGACCTGTTGGGCTGCCTCGGCACGCTTTGATGTCTTTACGACAACGGGGACAGATCCAACTACTGCGTCTTTGACAGCATCGGCAATCGCCTTGATGTGTGCGAGATCTGCTCCGCCATCTGCACCCACGATTGCAGCACCGTGCTCCACAAGTCGCCTTGTAGCGGCTGCCACGTATGATGGTTCCGCATTGTAGATCGGGAATCCGTCGATGATCGTCGGAATACCCACGTCTGGAATGGCCACAAGTGGCGCATTGGCAACACGAAGCGATTCGATAATGCCCAGCATGCGCTGGGGTCCAACAGTGCCGTTAGAACCGATTGCATCGACGCCATGCTGCGTAAGACGTTGGGCTACTTGGCTCGGGAACGACCCGGCGAGTACTGATCCATCTTCCGGGAAGGACTTGAGTGCGATCAGTGGAATGTCTGCGCTGAGTGCACGCACACTCTCGATCGCGATCTCGAGTTCCTCAACATTGATAAACGATTTTAGCATGATGCCATCGACCGATCCGGCAAGCAGTGCGGCGATGTGTTCGGTAAAGCATGCTCGCAGGTCAGGGGGCTCCAGTGGCCCTAGTGGACGCATCATACGTCCGCTTGGTCCAACAACGCCGATCACTCGTGCGCGCGATCCAGCCGATGAGCGGGCAAGCCACGCCCCTTTGCGATTGATCTCCAACACGCGGGCGCTGAGCATTGATGATTCGAGCGCGTAACGGTTGGCGTGTAGTGTGTTGGTTTGAAGGAGTGTAGAGCCAGCTTCGACAAAGTCGTGATAGATACGCTCAATAACAACGGGCGATGTAAGGTTGTATCGATCACTTGGACGCTCCGAGAGGCCGCGCTTGGCAAGCTCGATTTGCATCGAACCATCAGTAACGAGGGGACCATGAGCGATCCAGTCGGCTAGCGAAGAACCATCGGTGAGATGACTACTCATGCGCGCTTCCCAAGCAGGCCGTCGTCGAGTGAGAGGGCTGTGGTGGGCTTCCACCACAGATAGGCGCACATGGCGATCATGGCCGTGTTCTTAGCAACCTTGATCCAGCTTACCTCATCGCCACCTTGCGAGCCGAAGCATCCGCAGTCGATCTTAAGCCCCAGGACAACGGCATACGCAACAGCAACGGTGAACATCACCAGAAGTCCACCGCAGACCAATGCACTCGGGCGGACGCGGAATCCAGCAACTAGCATGATGCCGACAACAAGTTCAAGCCATGCAACAATGAGTGCGTAGCCATTTACAAGCCACGACGGCATCAAGCCATAGTGAGCAATCGACGTTGCAAAGGCAAGGGGCTCTATGATCTTGGGCACAGCTGCAAAGACAAAGTACCCACCAATGAATGCCCGCAGAGCAAGGCCAAGCCACGGATAGAGGTTCGTCATAGCGTTAGAAGACCCATGTAGAGATGAACATCCAGACAATCATGACAAGGACAATGATGTTAAGCACAAACCCAAGGCGATAGAGAAACCGTCCACCCTTGAGATCGCGCTTCACAGGCACGGATAACTCACCTGCAAATTGCAGATGACGATCGATATGACGAGCCCAGATCGCGGCCACGATGCCCACTCCCCAGATAAGCGAGAGGAACACGCTGGCATAGCCTAGCCAAACGACCTTGGTGTGCTGCTTCATTAGTCGAGCTTTTCCTCGAGCGCAAGTTTGATCTGCATCGCAAGGTCATCATAATGCGCTTGCGTCATTGCGTCGGCGCTGCGAGCCCCCTGCATCTTCTTGAGCATAGAGCGAAGGCGTGCGCGGCAGATCGCACGCACGTCTGTGCCGTACGTGTTTGGTCCACGCATGAAGATCATAAACCCGTCGCCAGAAGAAGCTGGCTTTGATGACTTGTCGATGAGCTCCTGAACGAACGTGCGCTGCAAGGCACGGCGGTAAAAATCGCAAGGGGCTTTCGTTGCAAGCTCTGTGAAGATCGTCGACTCGACATCATCGAAGAGTTCGCTAACGCTGTAGGCTTCAATGCCGAAGCGCGTCTGCTGGTCCATCAGGCGCATGAGCTTGTCTGAGGCGATGACCGTGCGAAGCATTCGTGTCTGCAGCGATGACAGACGCTGTGCTACATCCGTTGGGGTGAGCAGTTGTGCAATGCGCTCATCAAGAAGCCACATCGGCGTGGTAAAGACATTGTCGCGGAGGAAGTTGATGGCCTCGCGCTGACGTCCCTTTGGAACGATGGAGTATTGAGGTCCCTTTGATCCGTGCACCTTACGCTCGATGACAACACCACCAGGGATGTTCGCCACGTGCCCCATCTCGCGCGACCATTGGCCAATAAGGTCATCGTAGGCATCGGAGAGCATGCGGAAGTCCTCACCCGGTTTGTACGTGGCATCGTAGACATAACCCATCGCGCGCTTAAGGTTCGCAATGCCATACGCTCCTGCCTTGATGGCATCATCACCAAGGTCTTCTGTCTGTGCTGTTGGATCCATCACCATCCATTGCTGAGCGCCAAAGCGCAGGTATGGATCTTTCTCTGCTTCTGTGGCCCAGGCGCGGAGCGTGTCGAGTTCTTCATCGGATGTCTTCGCACTGATGATCGGACGATAGCCCCACTTGACAGCCCAGTTGTCGTATGGTCCAACCTTTGGCATCACGTCTACATCATCGCCCGGCTGAG
Source organism: uncultured Melioribacter sp. (assembly GCA_964484755.1). Lineage (GTDB taxonomy): Bacteria > Bacteroidota > Ignavibacteria > Kapaibacteriales > Kapaibacteriaceae > UBA10438. Next base: position 10,907 of record CAZAGH010000007.1, read on the forward strand.
CGATGTAGTTGTAACGTGCATAGTCCATGATCGTTGGTGCTGTTCCGTACTTGGCGCAGAAGGTCTTTGAACGGAGGGAATCAACAGGATAGGCGCTCGAGGCCTTCATGTTATGGGGCATACCGATCGTGTGACCAAACTCGTGTGCGGCAACAAATGAAATGAGCTCGCCCATGAGAGAGTCAGAATACGGCAGCACGCGTGACTTTGGATCACTAACTGCTTGGGCAAAGAACCAGCCCGTCTGGAGCTTCATGATGTTGTGGAACCAGCCGATGTCCGACTCGATGATCTCGCCTGTGCGTGGGTCGTGAATGTTTGGTCCGTAGGCGTTCTCGATCGGCGACGGATAGTAACGAATCACACTGTAGCGAGCATCTTCTGGAGAGAAGTCTGGATCCTGCTCAGGAGTAGGGGGCTCGAGGCACTGCACAGCATTCTTGAAGCCAGCTGCTTCGAAAGCAGGGTTCCATGCTTCGACGCCCTTCTTGAGCCACTTGCGCCACTGCACGGGTGTTGCCGGATCGATGTAATACGTGATAGGCTTGATCGGCTCAACGAGCTCGCCCCGTAAAAAGGCTGCCGTGTCCTTTGGTTCAAGGCGCCAGCGCAGTATGTACTCGCGGTTAACAGCCTCTGGTTCTGGACGTGAATAGTCTGTCTGATCAAGCGAGAAGAAGCCAACGCGCGGGTCTGCAAGACGAGGCATCATCGGCTTTTCTGGCAGCATCACCATTGAGTGATGCATGGTAAACGACATCGTCTTTGAGGCCGAGTTCTGCGATGGGCTCTCAGACGAGAACGTCACGACGTTCTCGACTTCAACGTTCGTCGGGAAACTCTTGATATACTCCACGTACGAACGGTCCCTGTCGAGTCCACCAATCTTGTACTGCGTGCGAATACTGCGGCTTGGGGTAAGGATGCCCACATCACCAACAAACATGTCGGTAACATCAATCACAACATTCGATGAGTCCTTGTTGTATGCCTGAATCGGGAAGGCCTTGATGATCTCCTCAAAGTTGGCATTCTTCACTGCACGAGAAATTGGCATTGAGTCGGTTGCTACGTTTACGTAGCTGATCGTGCGAAGCAGAATCTTGTCATACTTACGCTCCCAACGAACCACCTCGGTGTTGCTTTCTTCACCGCCATATCCAACTTGTGGGGTCTTGGCAATGCGGCTTACAAGGAGCAGCTCCTTGCCCAGCATGGACTTCGGAATCTCATAGAAGAACTTCTCGTCGATGCGATGCACCACGAACATCCCGGAGTCGGATACCGCCTCCTTGGTGATCACCTTGTCATAAGCCTTGATCTTCTTGTCTTTATCTGAAGGCTTCTCTGCACCAGCCATGGACTGCTGCGAGGGCGTGCTCGATCCGCAGCCAAAAAGCAAAGCCGCGGCAAAAGAAATCGCGAGAAAGGGGCGAACATTGTTCATAGGGTAGAAATGCCGTGAAACGTGAGCTACGAATCTAGGGAAAAGCTAAAGGTCGTTCTTGAAAGTTTCGATGGTGGGGCGCCGGCTTATCTCCTCAAGAGCCTCGTCTAGGTGTTTTTCGAGCGTTGCTTCATCGGGCAGCGCTGTGCGGTATTCTGCAGCAATGACCTTGTTCGGCAGCCCCTCTAGCGCGTATCTAGCTAAGTTCTCACCTTTCGAGGTGCAGAGAATCAAACCTATCGGCCGGTTCTCGCCCTCAAATTGCCAGTGTTCAGCTGCATAGTTGAGATACACATGCATCTGACCCGCATCTGCATGTGTAAACTGTCCAAGCTTAAGATCCACAACTAGTAGACATCGCAGTCGCCGATGGTAAAGTAGGAGGTCGACACGGAACCATGTGTCATCTATCCGAAGTCTACGTTGTCTGCCTACGAAAGCGAAATCGTCACCAAGCTCGAGTAGAAAAGAACTTAGATTACTAATGAGTGCTTCCTCGAGATCAGATTCTGAGTACTGATCGCGTAGCCCAAGAAATTCGAGAATGAATGGTTCTTTGAAAGAGTGATCTTTCATGACTTCATTCTGGCTGGTAACAGTACCTGTAGAGAGCATACCTTGAATGTCGCGCGACAATGCGCTTCGCTCGTAGTATTGACTGTTTATTTGTCGATCCAACTGCCTCACAGACCAGCCACAACGCAGCGCCTCGGCCTCATAGAACAAGCGGGCATGGTCGTTTGAAACTGACATGAGCTGCACGTAAGCAGACCATGGTAGGGGGAACGAGGGCATTCCCCCCAGATCGGAATTGGCAGACACCGTCTGCCGAATTGCCTTCGCAGACCACTGCAGATAGAATTTTCGCATCAACCTCAGATTACGCTGACTAAACCCTCTGCCAAAACGAACACCGAGGTCCGTTGCTAAGCGAGAAATTAGCGCATCACCATACTCCGCCCTTTGTTTGCCCCTCTGTTCGCATTCGACAATACTTCGGCCAATCCGCCAATAGGCAGTTGTCATCGTTGCGTTGACAGCTCTTGCCGCTTGCTGTCGAGATGTCTCTAGAATTGAAACAATCTCCGAGTGAACTGTTTCGTAATCACGATTCGGGAACATTGTCGCCTCCTTCTGCTTCTGAGTAGGGTTGCAGATAGAAAACGTGACATTGCAGTTCGGCACCCGGCACTCGGCACTCAAAAAGAGATGCCCGGCTCGCTTGGGGGAGGGGAGTGCGAAGCTCGGGCATCTGTGGTGATCGTGTGGCCTTGCGCTTTGGGGGGCTTGGTCTGGGGGGACCTGCCACACGTCATATATGAGGGGACAGGTTCACAAACGTAGCTTTTCAAAAATTGTTGCATCCTATCTTTGCGCCACATGATACCTCGTACTGGACTCTGCGTTGGGCTTGATCTCGATATCGAGAAGCTGCCAGCACCTTACAAAAAGCAAGTCGTTGATCTGCAACGATTTGGATGTGACGTGGTGGATGCCACAAAGGGCGTTGCCTCCTGCTACAAGCTGAACCTAGCATTCTATGAGCAGTATGGAAGGGATGGAATTGACGCACTCTATGCCATACGCGAGCGGATTGGCGATGCATACGTTATCGCCGATGCCAAGCGCGGGGACATCGGAAACACATCGGCCGCGTATGCTAAGGCCGTGTTTGAGGACTTACAGGCGGATGCGATCACGGTCTCCCCATACATGGGGCGCGATTCTGTTGGTCCCTTCCTCGACGTTCCAGGTAAAATGGTCTATGTGCTAGCCCTTACTTCGAATCCTGGCTCGCATGATTTTCAGCGTCAGCTCGTTGGTGATACGCCCTTATACGAGCTGGTGATGAACACGGTTCTCTCGTGGCCAAGGGCAGGTGATGTTGGTTTTGTTGTCGGTGCAACGAACGCAGAAGAGCTCGCGATGCTCCGAACGAAGTATCCTGATGTGCCGCTCCTTATACCAGGTATCGGAACGCAGGGTGGTGATGCCCAGCAGACTGTTGCAGCCAATGCAAAGGGGCCGGCAGTGTTTAATGTCTCTCGTGGACTCCTCTATGCGGATGCTGCAGAGACGTGCATGGATACGATTGCGCGCCTCGCGGCAGACTACAGCGTCATTATGACATAGTAAATGTCACGTTTGCCCTGACTTCCGGCACAGTGTATCGGAGGATACACTCATGCAAATCGATGCTTTTCCCGAGCGCGTTATGCAACACGCCGCGCACCGCGTAATGGCCGATAGCAGGCGCAGGTGGCGCACCACATGCGGACAATACGTGCAGGTGCTCTCGCCGGGCACACTCAACGTTCATGAAGGACCGGACTTCACCAACATGGCCCTACTCTGTGAGGGGGCCGTTACAGTTGCCTCTGGAGAGTTTCATGTGCGTAGCTCCGATTGGCACATGCACGGACACAGCGCAGACTTACGCTACAGCAACGTAGCGCTTCACATCGTGCTCGAAGATGATAGACCGGTTGTCCAAATTCCATGGACCATTGTGATTCCGATGTCCGATGCGCTCAAGTGCATTCGCTCCACCCCAAGTCCTATCGTTCCTGCGGCCGAGCATGTCGAAGAACTGCAGCGTGCTGCATGTGCCCGCTTGAGGCGTCATACCGACAATGCGCGTATGGTAATCGCACGTCTCGGTATTCGAGAAGGACTTCGCGCACTGACTGATGAATGGTTCGGACGCATGTCTGCTCGCAGGAGTCACCCTATTTCGGGCGATGTACAACGTCAGTTACGTCAGGCAATTGCCACCTCGCCCCTAGGCATGCTTGCCACAGGGATCAATACACTGACGCCGGCGCAGATCTTGGAATCATTGCGAACAGCCGAGCTGCAGCGCATTTCCTTTGAGGGACGCTCCCTTCGTCGTGAGATCCTCATGAACGTGATCTTTCCGTCCTGCTGCGCCATGGCAGCAAATGATCGTCTTGTTGTGCTCTTTCAATGGTATTGGTCGGTTCCTTCGATCCATCATTACGCGGCGCTGCGCAGGCGCTTTCCGGGCTACGACCAAACGTATATGTGGCAGCAGCAGGGACTACTGGAATATGTCCGTTGGTATTCTCCGGTGTATACGTCGTAAGCACGGCGAAGCGTATTTTGCGCCCCTATGATTACGACACTCATCACTGGCGCCAACGGCGAAATCGGACACAGTCTCCTCGAGACACTTTCCTCACAACCAGATCGCAAGATTATTGCGCTAGACCTTGCGCCCCTTGGCGAAGCTCTCGCAAAGCATGTGCACGTGCAGGTGCAAGGCGATGTCTCCGATCCTGATGTTGTTGCTCAACTTGAGCAGCATGACATTGATGAGATCTATCACCTGGCAGCTTTGCTCTCGACAAGTTCGGAAAAGAACCCTGAGCGCGCGCACAACGTGAACGTAAACGGCACGATGGGTCTTCTGATGATGGCTCGTCGTATCGGAACACGCACAGGCAAGGCCGTCAAGTTTTTGTTCCCGAGCACGATTGCCGTGTACGGAATGAAGAGCATCGAAGAGAAGAACAATGCCGGCGCAGTGACTGAGTTCGAGCACCTTCAGCCCACCACGATGTATGGCATCAACAAGGTATACTGCGAGCAGCTTGGCGCCTACATGAGCGATCGATTTGGTCAGCTTACCAATGAACGAGGCGCCAAGGTCCTTGACTTCCGTGCGCTCCGCTTCCCAGGGCTTATCTCGGCCACAACGGTTCCCACAGGTGGCACGAGCGACTACGCACCAGAGATGATCCACGCTGCAGCGCAGGGCAAGGCGTACGCATGTTTCGTGCGTCCAGACGCTCGCATCCCGTTCATGGCAATGCCGGATGGCGTCAAGGCGCTTTTGGATCTTGCCGCAGCACCAATGGAAAACCTTACACAGCGCGTTTACAACATCGGCGCGTTCTCGCCATCAGCAGAAGAGATCGCTGTCAAGGTCAAGTCGGCATTCCCAAGTGCCGAGATCACGTATGCTCCTCATCCGCAGCGTCAGGCCATTGTAGATTCATGGTGCGGCGATGTAAATGACTCTGCAGCACGGCGTGACTGGGGATGGGAGCCAGACTACGATATGGACAGGGCATTCAACGAATACCTGATCCCGATCATCTCCAAGGTCTATGCAGGATAACCGGACGCCGAACCGGCTCGCCAACGAGCAATCTCCATATCTCTTGCAGCATGCCTACAATCCTGTGGATTGGTATCCATGGTGCGACGAGGCATTCGAGCGTGCCCGCGCGGAGAACAAGCCTGTCTTTGTCAGCATCGGCTACGCCACGTGTCACTGGTGTCACGTGATGGAGCGCGAATCGTTTGAAGACGATTCCGTTGCCGAGTATCTGAACAACAATTTCATCAGCATCAAGGTCGACCGTGAAGAACGCCCCGACGTTGATGCCATGTGTATGGACGTGTGCCAGACGTTAACGGGACACGGCGGCTGGCCCCTTACCATCATCATGGACCCTGAAAAGCGTCCGTTCTTTGCCGGGACATACTTCCCACGCTATTCCGTTGGAAACCGTCTAGGCTTTTTGGACGTACTCTCGCGTCTCAAAGAGGTCTGGGTGCTCGATCACCAAAAGGTTGTCGAAACAGCATCGATGATCGTGCAGGCTCTGCGTGATCAGGCAAGTGCAAGTTTCTATGGCGAGGTTCCACTGAACATCTTCGAGATCATTGCAGATCATCACAAACGAACATTTGATGATCAGCATGGTGGTTTTGGATCACGTCCAAAGTTTCCATCGCCACATCACATCCTGCTTTTGCTTCGCATAGCCCATCGCACGGGTGACAAGGGTCTACTGAGCATGGTTTGCTCCACACTCGATGCTTGGCGATCAGGGGGCATGTACGATCACGTTGGGTTTGGCATGCACCGCTATAGCACCGACCGCGAGTGGAAGGTGCCGCACTTCGAGAAGATGCTTTATGATCAGGCCATGGCTATGATGGCCTACACAGAGGCCTGGCAGGTTACGCGCGATGACGTCTACAAGACGGTCGTGATCGAGATCGCACAGTTCCTCATGCGCGAAATGACGTCCGACGAAGGGGCGTTCTACTCCGCTCAAGATGCCGATTCAGAGGGCGAAGAGGGCAAGTATTACATCTGGACAGACGAAGAACTCGGGGAAATGTCGCAAGAGCTCAAGGGGCTTCTTCATGTGCGTGCCGATGGCAACTTTCATGATGAGGCAACCGGCAACCCGATTCCGGCCAACATCCTGCATGTTAAACCAACAACGTTGCGTGAAGTTCTCGTCAATGAAGAATGGACGCGTCTGCGTCCGCAATTGCTGCTGCGCAGGCTCGCACGGGTGCGTCCGCTCACGGACGACAAAGTCCTGGCCGACTGGAACGGGCTCATGATCGGCGCACTGGCAAAGGCAGCACGGGCTTTTGATGACGAGATCCTGCTCGACATGGCAGTTGCCGCTTATGGTGCGTTTGCTCAGCCCCTTGCGTGTCATCGCATGCGCAATGGCGACATGGCCATCGACCCCATGCTTGACGACGTTGCATCTATGGGGTGGGCAGCCTTTGAGCTGTACCAAACCACCGGAGCAAGCTCGTACTTGTTTGATGCTCGGCAGAGCGCAGACCGCATTCTGGAAGAATTCGCCGACGACCAAGGGGCACTCTACGGCGTCAACCAGCACGTAACCGACATCCCCGTCCGCCAAAAGAACGGCTTCGACAGCGCCTACCCGTCGGGAAATAGCATGGCAGCCATGCTCTTTGCCGGGCTTGGCGCGCTCTGCAACGACCAGCGTTACCGCGATGCGGCGCGCATATGCGTGCAGACCTATGGAGCGCAGCTGCAGCAGTTTGGGCCCGGATATTGTATGCTCCTCAGCGCATGGGATATGATTACCAGCGACCCCATGGAGATCGCATTCAACGGTGATGCATCGGAGCATGCAATGCATGAGCTCATGCGCGAGTACACAGCGGCATATTATCCATCGGCTGTGTTCGTACACAGACCCATGGACGAACTCGGCAGTGAACTGCTGTCTGGGGCTTCGTATCCCTTTGACACAGCGCCGCCGAACAGCGTGCTGGTATGTCGTGGGTATACGTGTGAGTTACCCAGAGTAGCCGGACAGAACCCGGCGTGAGTCAAGAGTCCGTACTTTTGCAACCATGGCAGTATTGATCGACGGAAATTCGCTTGCAGCACAGATACGTGAAGAGGTGCAGGCAGAGGTAGCCCATTTGCGAGATAGCTCAGGGGTTGTGCCTGGACTAAACCTTCTGCTTGTGGGCGATGATCCAGCAAGTGCTGTGTATGTGCGCAACAAGGGCAAGGACTGTGAAAAGGTTGGGATCACATCAACGATCCTGCGTCTGCCTGATACTGCCACCGAGCAAGAAGTTCTCGACATCGTGCGCGCATGGAATGACGATGCATCTGTGCATGGCATTCTCGTGCAGCTGCCACTTCCGAAGCATATCAATGAGCATCGCGTGATAAATGCCATCTCGCCGCTTAAAGATGTCGATGGATTCCATCCCGAAAATGCCGGCAAAGTGATGATCGGTCTTGATGGGTTTATTCCATGCACACCCTACGGCGTGCTTGAGATGCTGCGTCGGTATAACATAGAAACCTCCGGCAAACATGCCGTTGTCGTTGGACGTAGTAACATCGTTGGCAAGCCCCTTTCCATTCTGCTCGCGCAAAAGCGTAGTCCAGGTAATGCGACGGTAACGATCTGTCATACAGGCACACCAAACATTTCCGAGTACACGCGCACGGCCGATATCCTCATTAGTGCTGTTGGCTCTCACGGTGTGATCACAAAGGACCATGTCAAGCCCGGTGCTGTTGTGATCGACGTCGGTATCAACCGCATCACATTGCCTGACGGTACAACCAAGCTTGTTGGCGATGTCTTGTTTGATGAAGTTGAACCTATCGCGCAGGCCATTACGCCTGTGCCTGGTGGTGTTGGACCCATGACGCGCGCGATGCTCCTGCGCAACACGCTTGCATCAGCCCAACGGGCAGGGGGCAAGCAGTGAAACGTCAGCAACTTGAAGTATTGTACCATGATGCCGACATTGTAGTCGTTAACAAGCCGTCTGGACTGCTCTCTATTCCTGATCGGTACGATGCAACGCTGCCAAGTGTTAAAACACTCGTCCGCGAAAGGTTCGGATCCTCCTATCCCGTGCACCGTCTCGACAGGGAGACCTCAGGCGTGCTGATCGTTGCACTCAACCCTGATTCTCACCGCGCTCTCAACACGCAGTTTGAGCAGCACACGGTACGTAAGACCTACATGGCGATTGTTGCGGGTATTGTTGACCGTGACACGATCAACATCGACATTCCCATCATGCCCGATCCACGTCGTAAGGGGCTCATGAAGCCTTCTGCGCGTGGCAAGGAAGCACACACGGTGATGCGCGTGGTCGAGAAGTTCCGCTTGGCCACGCTGGTCGAATGTGACCTTATTACGGGACGTCAGCACCAGATCCGCGTACACTGCTCAGCTATTGGACATCCGCTCTTGGTTGACGCAGACTATGGCACGTCGAAGGCATTTATGCTCTCGTCCATCAAGCGCAAGTTCAATCTTGCGAAGGGGCAGGACGAGCGTCCGATCATCGACCGCCTTACGCTGCATGCCGCTAAGCTCACGTTTGTGCATCCAACAACTGGTGAAGAGATGAGCTTTAGTGCCGAGCCACCGAAGGACTTTTCGGCAACGCTTCAGGTTCTGCGTAAGTATGCCGCTCCGTATGCTTCAGCATTCGACGCAGAGTTCTTCTAAGGTTGTGTATCGCACCGCACGATACATTGTATACGCGCTGCTTCTTGCGCTTGCGTTTCGTCAGGATGCCTACATTGCCAATAACCCGCTTCAGGAAGACGGATACTACTCCCTGACTGTCGCCAGAAATCTTGCTCTTGGCAATGGCCCCACGATCGACGGCGAAATGCTTACAAGCGGCTTTCAGCCCCTTGTCACGGCCATTAGTTCGCTGTGCTTCGTTGCCTCTGGTGGGGATCGTGTACTTGGCCTTCGGTTCTACCTTGTACTCTCGCTCATGGTCCATGCTCTGGCAGCTTGGATGTTTGCCCGTGTTGTTGCTCGGCTCCTACCCACCGACAAAGCAGAGCATTGGCAACCGGCGATCGAGCTATTCTGCCTGACATCACTCTACCAGTTCACGCTGCACTTCAACGGACTAGAAACGGGAGTGCTGCTCCTAGGCTACATAGTTCTTGCGGGTTTGCTTCTTTCAGTGCCCAACAATCCATCACGTTCATGGATGCTGCAGCTCGGCGTGTTGCTTGGACTCATGATCCTGACGCGCATCGATGTGCTTGTTCCAGCGTCGATGCTGATGATGTGGATGCTTGTGAAAGGCAAGCCTGGTAGCAGAATTGATGTTCTGCTTGCTGGCACCTGTATCGTGCTGATTATACTTCCATGGTTTGCCTATGTTTATATGAACTTTGGCACCATCATGCCCTCTGGCGGTGCGGCGCAGACATCGCTTGTGTTTACCACGGAGCGCATAGAGCAGGCCTTCATCAACATCGCCGAGACACTGATGCCCTTTGCGTTTCTGCGCTTCCATCTAGTCTCCACGTTCTGGGGTGAGGTGATGCGCTTGGCATCGTTTTTAGCCTTGCTGCCGTTCCTATGGCGGATAGCAAAAGACCTTCGTGGCGTTGCTGCGCCAGTGATGGGTGGCATACATGCTTTCGCAATCGGACTTCTTGTTTTGTGTTTCTACTACGTTGCGACCAGCTTTGCTACGTGGCATTACACGCGCTATTTCGCTCCGGTGGCTCTCATAATCCTGACACTGGGGGTGATCGCCTTCGTTCGAGCCCGGATTCGACCGATCGTGCAGCATGCGCTGTTTGCCGCATACACGCTCTTGTTCGTTGCCGTCCTTGGGGCCATGCTATTGGGGAAGGGGGCAGGCAACGAGATGGTCGTTCATCAGCTGGCGCTTGTGCAAGAACTCGTGCCTCAGGGCGAAGTTGTCGCATCGGGCCAGACAGGTACGCTGGGCTTCATGCGTGATGGGGTGCTGAATATCGACGGAAAGGTCAATCACGAGGCACTTGTGAGAAAGGATGATATCCCAGTGTATCTCAACGAGCGCAGGGTGCGCTACTTCTGCGATGAGCCCGAGCTCATTGAGCGTTTCCTTGGCAAAAACTGGTCAAGCCAGGGATGGAGAATTATCGGTCAAAAAGGTAACTTTGTTTTGCTGTGCCGGTAACCGGCACCTTTTAGACGACCATTAAGCTCTAATCACATCATCACCTGAACTCATGATCGTTGTACTTTTCGGCGCCCCTGGTGTGGGCAAGGGAACACAGGCCGTTATTCTGGCCCAAAAGCTCGGAATTGCTCACCTGAGCACTGGTGATGCCTTTCGCGCTGCCATTAAGAACCAAACGGAAGTAGGGTTGCTTGCCAAGGGATACGTTGATGCTGGCGACCTTGTGCCGGACGACGTAGTTGCGCGCATCGTGGAAGAAGCGATGAATGGTCAAGAGTTTGCAAGCGGATGCATCCTCGACGGATTCCCGCGTACCCGGGCACAGGCTGACGCTCTGCAGGCGTTGCTTGCAGCCAAGGGGCTTGCCGTTGACCGCGTTGTGAACCTTGAGGTTGATGATGAGACGATCATTAATAGATTACTGCAGCGTGGTCGAGCTGATGATCAAGAGGACATTATCCGCAACCGCCTGTCCGTATACAACGCTGAAACCGCGCCATTGCTTGATTACTATGCCAAGTTAGAACTGCTTACAAGTGTGAACGGCATCGGTGATGTGGACGAAGTTTCAGCCCGTATCCTTGCGGTCTTGAAGTAAACTTTTCCACATTTATCCGTAATTGTGGAATACTTTTTGATGTAACTTTGGCCGGATGGGGAGAATTCGAAGGGACAGTATGAACATCGAAAGGTTCATCATGAACATGATGACTAAGGGTATCGCAGTGCTATTAGCACTGCTTGTTATGTGTCCGAATGCAACGAATGGTCAGACTCGCAAGGGTGACGTAACTGCATCCGCGGGGTATTCAGCGCATTTCTACCGTGGGGATTTTGATTCTGACCGTGCTGGTGACGGCGGAATGTTTACTCTGTCGTACAACACATCTGATAGATTCTGGCTCGAGGGGCGCATCGGATTCGGATCATACCACTGGCAGACAAGCTCTACGCTGATCAAGAAGTATGACGATTATTACGGACCGGGAGCTTCTTTTGGTGGTTCTTACCCTGGTTCACTTGCCAAGATCGAGTCCAACAATGAGGCTGGTCTAACAACACTCGATGTAACATTTGGTTATGTCCTCCTTCCGAACCGCTCATTTACACCCTTCATCAGCGGTGGTTTTGGTCTGGTGCACTTCACTCCGAGAAACAGCAATGAAGGCGCGCCACTGCCTAACTATGACCGGGGAGTGTACCCATCGTCTGTTGCGAGTTTCCCGCTGGGACTTGGCGTAATGGTACCATTGGCTGATCAGCTGTCGTTAACTGCACGCTACGACTATCGCCTCGTATTCTCTGGTTTTCTTGATGATTACGAGTTCCGTGGCGAGAACGATGGTCTTTCGGCGCTCACGATTGGCTTGTCGTATCGTTTCAACGAACGTTCGGAGACCACCAAGGGGCCGTTGTGGTGTGAACAGTGTAAGTCATGGTACGACGTGAACAACTGCGCAATTTGTGCCGCTCAAAACTGTGAAATCTGCCGTCAGAAGCGAGCGCAAAAGCCCGATGTTGCAGTCAATGAGCCAGTTGAGCCAGCGCCAGCTCCGGCACCAGCTCCAACGCCTCAGCCTGAGCCCCCTGCGCCAGAGCCGGTGAAGGAAGCCGAGCCGGTGAAGGAGCCAACTCCAGCGGTCAAGAAGAAGCTCAATGCTCAGGGTATTCGGTTCAACGTTAACTCCGACATCATCGACTTCACTGATCCGACAACGCGCACACGCATGAATGAGATGCTCGATTATCTCACGCAGGACTGCGAAGACCTTGAAGTGCTTGTAGAAGGCCATGCATCGGTCGATGGTCCGGCAAAGCGCAACCAGGAACTGTCCGTGATGCGTGCACGCTCAGTAGCAAAGTGGTTGCTCGAAAATGGAGTAGCTCCAGAGCGTATCAAGGGTGCTATTGGCTATGGATCATCGATGCCACGTGTACCAGATCCACCACCTGCTGTAGCTCGAAAGATGACAAAACAGCAGCTTGAAGCCATCCGAGAGCAAAATCGTCGAATTGAATTGTCCGTTCTAAAGGATTGCGAATAAAGGAACTTACTATTCTATGAATGACAATTCATAGAATATTCATAGGTAATTGTGGAAAACTCCCCAATTTGCGGCCCCTTCGCACGTCCGAAGGGTCCCCGACTTGGGGATTTTTCGTTCTTGATGGCAGTGTAGGGTGACTGCTCATCAAGCCAAAGCTTCTGGACTACTACAGGAGGATGACCCTATGAAGAAGATACTTTCTCTCGGCGTTATCGCTCGCATAGCGATTTTCGTTGTCGTCGTTGTGCTTGTTATGTCAGTGAGTCTGCTTGTCCAAGCGCACGATGCACCAACAATTGAAGCCGCAGCTATTGAAGCTCCGGCCCCGGCTCCAGCACCTGTCGCTGAGGAGCTCGAAATGTCTGACGTACCGGACGGTCTTGCCTCTTGGTACGGGGAAGACTTTCACGGTCGACGCACCGCCAGCGGCGCCCGATATGATATGAACGAGCTGACCGCAGCTCACAAGTCGCTACCGTTTGGTACACTACTTCGAGTTGTCAACGAGAACACAGGTAAGGCTGTTCTCGTCGAGGTCACCGATCGTGGACCGTTCATTCGCCGCCGCGTTGTGGACCTCTCCCGCGCCGCAGCCAGATTCCTCAACGTATCGGTGAGCCCCGTTTCCATCGATGCCATCAAGAAGGATGATGTTCTCCGTTTTTATGAGAACAATGACTCGACGTATATGATCTTCACCGAGGACTACAAGCCCCTTGCCATCAGAAGGCAAGCTATCGAAGTGCTCGGACAGCCTGGTACACTGACCAATGCTGTTCATGGGCTAAACCAGGGCCAACAGATCATGGTTCACGTCAACGAGAAGGGGCGTCTCACGTATAGTCGTGTCCAGGTCGATTCTGTTCTCTAGTTTTGCTGCCGATAACGTTTTACGCCGCGCGTGAAACCTTGCATGCATTGCAAGTGTCTTAATCGGCAAACAACCATTCTGGAGAATACATCGATGCGCAACCTTCTTGCGATCCTTACCATTGCTGTTGTTTCTACAGCATCCGCTTTTGCTATTGATCTTGATGAAGTTATCGCCAAGGCCACTGCTGCCCGTGGCGGAGAAAAGGCCATCAAGTCCATCTCAACTCTCGTCAAAGAGGGTACAATGTCGATGGCACAGGGCATGGAGCTCAACTTCACAGAGACCTCAAAGCGCCCAAGCAAGTTCCGCATGGACATGAGCTTTCAGGGTATGGCCATCACACAGGCATTTGATGGAACTACAGCCTGGTCTGTAAACCCAATGGGTGGTGGAAAGCCTGAAAAGGCAGGAAGTGAAGAAGTCAAGAAGATGGCTGAGCAAGCCGACATGGACGGCGAGCTTATCGATTGGAGAACTAAAGGATATAAGCTCGAACTCGTAGGTTCGGAAGACATCGATGGTTCGACTGCCTACAAGATCAAGTCTACCAAGGACGACGAAACATCATTCCTCTATATCGATGCTGTGACATGGCTTCTTGCCAAGATCGACAGGAAGATGAGCATGATGGGCCAGGAAGCAGAAGTTGAGATGGTGTTCTCAAACTATCAGGACGTAAACGGCGTACAAATGCCAATGCTCATGGAAATCCGCAGCGACGGTCAAACCATGATGTCGATGTCTTACTCAAGCATCAAGGCTAACGTCGACGTCCCAGATGCACGCTTTGCCTTCCCTAGCGAAGACGCCAAGAAGAACTAATCAAGCCTACTAGGGAAGTCCCTTTATGATCAGATGCGCATTCCTTTGCGCCATAGCTCTGTTCTATGGCGTGTCGATGGTTAGTGCCCAACAGACATTTACCAGTGGTATGCTTGGGTCCATTCGTCCACGAGCGATCGGCCCTGCAACGATGAGCGGACGCGTGAGCGACATCGCCGTCGTTGATGCAGACCCAAAGATCATCTACGTTGGTTCCGCCGGTGGTGGCATTTGGAAGTCGGTCAATGGGGGCGTGAGCTTTTCATCCGTTTTTGATGACTATCCTCAGTCAATCGGTGCTCTTTGCATTGATCAGCCGCGTCCAGATACGCTTTGGGTAGGGACCGGAGAATCATGGACGCGCAACAGTGTATCCTACGGCAAGGGGCTCTACAGAACCACTGATGCCGGACAGACATGGAACTTGATGGGGCTCGACTCTACGGAGCGGATCTCGATGATTGCGATCCATCCAAAGGACCCATCAACGGTGTTTGTTGCTGCTCCTGGTCCGCTGTTTCACGACAGTCCGCATCGTGGACTCTACCGCACAACAGACTTTGGTAAGACGTGGCAGAACGTTCTGCCAGGCGATCTGCGAACTGGTTGCACGGATGTACTGATCGATCCAAAGAATCCCAAGCTCATGCTAGCGTCGATGTGGACATTTCGGCGTACACCGTATTCGTTCTCATCAGGTGGTCCGCTCGGCGGAGTCTATCGGAGCACCGATGGCGGAACAACATGGGCCAAAGTATCTGGAGGTCTTCCAACAGGTGATGTCGGACGTATCGCCCTTGCCCGTTCGCCGAAGAAATCGGATCTCATCTTTGCAAGTGTCGAGGCCAGCGAATCGGGTATGTACGTCAGCACGAACGGCGGAAAAACTTGGTCGAGGAGGTATACTGGCTCAGCGGTTGACATTCGTCCGTTTTATTTTTCGCGCATCATCTGCGACCCATCGAACGACAGTGTGCTCTACAAGTGCGGTATCCAGCTCTTCCGCAGCGACGATCAAGCCGGCACCTTCTCACAGACAGCATCGAGCGCACACAGCGATCATCACGCAGTATGGGTAAACCCCAAGAATTCTGAACATATCATCATCGGCACCGATGGTGGTGTATATGAGTCGTTCAACAAAGGCAAGTCCGTTAGGTTCTTTGCCAACCTGCCGATTGGACAATTCTACCATGTTGCCACCGATGAACGTGAGCCATTCAACGTCTATGGTGGACTTCAGGACAACGGCTCATGGATGGGACCATCCTCGAAACCAGGCGGCATTGCCAACGGAGATTGGCGATTCGTTGGAGGGGGCGATGGGTTCTACGTTGTACCCGATAGAGGCAACCCAAACATTGTTACATGGGAGTCCCAAGGTGGTAACATCGTCCGCAATAATCTGGCCACCGGCGAAGAGAAGAACATTGCACCAAAGCCAGACGACGGAACACTTAAGCTCAGATACAATTGGAACGCGCCGATCGTGCGTGGAAATCGTCCCGGTGTGATATTCGTTGGCTCACAGTATGTCTACAAGAGCACAAATTCTGGTGAGGATTGGAATCGCATATCGCCAGATCTGACAACAAACGACTCCACAAAGATGGGGCAGGATGAAAACGGCGGACTTACACTGGATAACTCCTCAGCAGAGAACCACTGCACAGTCTTCACGATCGCCGAGTCGCCACGTGACTCAATGGTCATCTGGGCGGGCACCGACGACGGCAACCTGCAGGTTACTCGAGACGGAGGTGTAACATGGAGCAAGGTTTCCGACGCATTCACAGGCGTCCCGAAAGGGGCTTGGGTAACTAGCGTCGAGCCCTCGCATCATGCAGCCTCCGAGTGCTTTGTAACCGTTGATAACCACATGTATGGGGATATGAGACCATACATGCTGCACACGACGGATTATGGGGCAACATGGAAAGCGCTCACAACAGATGGTGTTTCGGGCTATGCTCACGTCATTCGTCAGGATCACGTTAATCCAAAGCTTCTGTTCCTCGGAACAGAGGATGGTTTGTTCATCTCGTTCTCAGCAGGAACTGCGTGGCTGCATGTTGTGAGCTCATTCCCACGTGTTGCCGTGCGTGACCTTGAGCTGCAGGACAAGCAGCAAGCGCTTGCAATTGCTACGCATGGCAGAAGCCTTTACGTACTGGATAACATCGACGTTCTCCGGGGCGTTGATGTATCAACCGAACAGCCGCCCCTTACCATTATCAAGCCGAAGCCATTTATGCGTCGGTATCCCAACTCGGGAGGAGGATGGTTTGGCGGTGATGCAGATTATGCTGGCCAATCAAAGAGTCAAGCACATGCACTGTGGTACATCCTGCGCGATAAGCACGTTAAGGGTACCTTCATGCTGCGCATCAAAGACTCTACGGGTGCGGTCATTCGCACGATACCGGCCTCAGGGCGCAAAGGTGTAAACTCGGTGGAACTTCCGCTTTCCTATCCAGCCCCGTTGTCACCAAAGTCAGCCGTGGGCGGCGCCTTTGGTACGTTCTCGGGTCCACTACTCCCGGTTGGCACCTATACCATCGAACTCGATAAGGCGGGTGAGATCTACCGCACGACGATTGACGTGATTCATGACACCACATTAGGACATAGACCGGAGCATATGCAACAGCAATACATGCTGGTCCAGAACATGTATGCTGTCTATGAGGATCTGGCCGTCACGGCCGAACGTGTTCAATCCGTCATGAAGTCTATCGAAGGCTCAGATACAACAGCCAAGGATACCTCGTTGCTCAATGACCTGGTGAATCTGAACAAGACACTGGTCAACACGAAGCAGGGCATTGTGACCGGAGAAGAGCAGCTACGTGAGAAACTTGCATCGCTCTACGGAGAGGTCAATGGCTATCTCGGCAGACCAGGACTGATGCAACAGCGGCTCTTCGACGAGCTCAAGGTCCGCATTTCACAGGCGAGCGATCGGTGTGAGCAGCTTGTTGCCGGCCGCCTTCCTGAGACGCGCGCGCAAACCTATGCGCGATTGAAAAGTCAGTCAAAGAAGTAGGTCGCTACGTCATAGAATGGCGTATTTTCGCAGTCCTGATACTCAGATTCATCAGAAAGACTGGTATGAAACGCCATATTCTGCTTTACATGTCGATCGCAGCGGTTGCGGTCCTGACGCAGGGCTTTCAGTGCTCATCGTCTCAGATGACGGTAGCCAAGAAGGCGATGCAGACCAAGGACTATCGCAAAGCCAAGCAGGCCCTGCGCGCAGCACTTGTTGAATCACCTTCAAACTGCGATGCCTATGCAATGCTTGGCGATGCGCATGACTCGCTCAACGAGCAGGATTCGGTGCTGATCGCCTACAAGGCGGCCATGCAGTGTCCGACGCTGAACCCGCGCCTGCGTGATGCGATCACTGTGTCGTTGTACAACAAGTACGCTGTGGCCTACAACGAGGGCATAGCCAAGTACAATGACTATGCAACATCCCAGAATGTTGAGTCGCTCAAGCAATCAAGGTCGGCATTGATCACAGCTGTGAACGTTCGACCAGAGTATACAGAGCCACTCATGCTCTTAGGTGAAGTCAATGAACGTCTCGGTGATACCGTGCAGGCTGTTGCGGTCTACAAGCAGTGGTGGGAATCCGAACGCGCGGGCTACGAGGCAATCGCATCGAAGGGTATTGCCATCAGCTCCCCTCGTGGCAGCATCATCAAGGCGCTTGGTACGCCCCTTTCAACAAAGATGGATTCTGTTGAAGGCGGCGTTCTCTACCGCGACGCATTTACGCTCGGCGGCAAGCAGATCATTTTCAGCTCGTTTGCAGAAGGGGCTAATGATGCCCTGATCGAAGGTTGGACGTATGATCCGCCTGCAACGCTCACTGAAGCCGAGAAGTGGCGCTCGCGCATGGCAAATGTGCAGCCGTTGAAGAACCTGGCCTACATCGCCTATAATACCGGCAAGTACGATGAAGCTCTCACGTGGGCGAACGTGGTGATGCGAGCCAAGCCTTCGGATCAAGAACTCTCGGCCCTTCGGGCACAGTCGCTGCAGCTTTCTGGAAAGGCTGATGAAGCCTCGCAGGAGCTTCGTCAGCAGATCGAAAAGGATCCAACGAACGTCAACGCGCGCGTGCAGTATGCCACAATGCTTGCCAATGCGGAAAAGTATGACGACGCAATCATCCAGTACAAGGAGATCATTCGACTCGATGCAAAGAATGAGATCGCACTCTTTGACTACGGGGCAACATGCAAGAACTACGCAAGTATCAAGCAGCGTGCAGAGCTCGAAAAGCTCGATAAGAACAAGAAGTACAGCGTTGATACGACATACATGCAGCTCCTTGCCGATGCTGCAACAGCATTTGAGCAGCTACGTCGTGTAAGCGCGAAGTATCGCAACGACTACATCGTGATCGCAGAACTTGCCAACGTGTACGAAGTGCGTAAAGATGCCGCCAAGGTCAAAGCGCTCATTATGGAGCTTGAGGCGTTGGAAGAGTTGTACAACAAGAACAAAGATTACTACCGAACCATGGAAGGTCTCTATGGTCGCAACAAAATGTTGGATAAAATGGAACAAGCCCGTCAGAAAGGATCCAAACTATAATGGCAAACGATCAGAACGAACAGCAGCAAATGACCATCGAGCTCGGGGAGAAGGAAGCCGAAGGCATCTATTCTAACCTTGCCATCATTTCGCACTCACCAGCTGAGTTCGTGGTAGATTTCACGCGCATCCTGCCGGGAGTCCCCAAGGCCAGAGTTCATGCCCGTATCGTGATGACGCCGCAGCATGCAAAGCTTCTGCTCCATGCGCTGGCCGATAACATCGGAAAGTATGAAAATCAGTACGGAGAGATCTCCGTAGACGGTCAGAACCACCCATTCCCACCAGGCGTAACAAATATCAACTGATCTGTTGTATATTTGCCGTTCACGTTTAACCCAAAGAATAATACAGCAGCGGTGAAATCATGAAGCGTACGTATCAACCAAGTAAGCGCCGTCGTGTCAACACACACGGATTCCGTGCACGCATGGCCACGAAGAACGGCCGCAAGGTTCTTGCACGTCGTCGTGCAAAGGGCCGTGCCCGTATCGCCGTGGGCACTGCGCGCTAACGTAGGATCCCTTCCAATATGGTCTTGCGGCCACTGAAGGGATACCGATCCTTTGAAGAAGTACTGCGGTCTGGACGTCGGGTGACGTCTGGACCGCTTTTGTTAGCAGCCCTGCCGAATGAGGCATCTTCCGAGGTGACTTTTGTTGGCGTCGGGGTTCCCAAGCGAGTAGCACCTAAAGCCGTTGTCCGCAACCGCATCAAGCGGTTGATGCGAGTATCCGTGCGGGCATGTATGCTGGAGTCTGGCACGTTGCAGACAGGACTACGCGTTGTGCTTCTGTGGCGTTCAGCACCGACACACCCCGCTGAGATAGACCTTGCCGACGTGCAGCGTTATGTGGCCAAGGGGCTTACCAAACTCACTTCAGGAGCGTAAGCACAGATGAAGCACCTCTTGATCGCACTCATCAGACTTTACCAACGTGTAATTTCGCCCATGCTTCCGCCGTCGTGCAGATTCACGCCAACGTGTTCGCACTATGGGATAGAAGCACTTCGCGTTCACGGATGGCTGCGTGGTTCTTACCTCACGATCCGCAGGATCGGAAGGTGCCACCCGCTGCATCCGGGAGGGTACGATCCTGTCCCTCCAAAACACAACCATTGATTCACGAGAACGTTCACCGACAATATTCGCAACAACGACATGGATAAACGCTCACTTCTTGCTGTCGTCATGATCACGATGCTCATGGCATTCTGGATGTTCATGCAGCAGCGCCCGGCAGACCCTCAGGCGGCCAAACCTGCATCGAGTCAGTCTGCATCAGCCCCCTCCAAGCTTGCAAATGCCGAGCGGAACGGTCCGCCAGTGCAGTTCATGCCCGCACCAAAACGCAGCATCGTCGTCATCTCCGACTTGTATACCATCCGCTTCACATCGGACGGAGCCATGGTGCGCTCATGGGTTTTGAATAACTACAAGCCGTACTACAAGGACAAGGTGCCTTCTGCCGTGGTAGACGTTATCCAACCGGGTGTTCGGGAGTTCGGGTTCTCATTCCTTGTTGTGCCAGACACGCTCAGCTCTCGCAGACCAATCGATACCCTGCTTTCGCGTGAGATTCCATTTACGTTTGCTACAACGTCCGATACCATTCGCGTTGCCAAGGGCGCTAACGCGAAACTCGTTGCAACAGCTACAACCCCATTCGGTGGGGTGATTACACGAGAATTCAATTTCGTTGGCGGTGCCTACGATGTTACATCGCGCATTACCATGACAGGCATGCAGCGAGTCTACCACCGCAGAACATCAGCGATGCACGTCGAGTGGAAGCACGGTATTCGGTATCAAGAGGGAAGTAGTGTCGACGAATCGAACAACGCTATCGGGATGATTTCTGAAGGCGGGTCGATCACCGAGATCGATGCCGCTGATTTCAGCCAGCCAGCTGGAGATACCTCCAAAACTGCGATCGACTATGTAGCGACGAGATCGAAGTATTTCGCTGTTGCGATGCTGCCGCAGAAGGGTTTTACTGGTAAGGCCAGTGTCTATGGTAATCGCTATGGTGCGCCAAATGAAGGCGTGATCGAGAAGTACGCAATCGGTGTGGACGTTCCAATGGTCAATGGCGTTGTTGACTACACGACGCGCCTGTATGTAGGCCCTATGCAGTACGACACACTCGAGCAGTACGGCCTTACCAACATCATGAATTTCGGATGGAAGTGGATCGTAAAGCCGATTGGTGAGTTCTTTATGTTGCCAACGTTCAAATTCATCCATAACGTAATCCCGAACTACGGCATTGCAATCATCTTGTTTGCACTGCTGATGAAGGTACTCCTCTACCCATTGGGTAAGGGGCAGATGGAATCGGCCCGGAAGATGCAGCTTGTTGCCCCGCTGCTCAATGAGGTGCGCATGCGCTACCCTGACGACATGCAGAAGCAGCAGCAGGAGACGATGAAGATCTACAGCGAATATGGTATCAATCCTGCAGGGGGCTGCCTGCCCCTTGTCCTGCAAATGCCGTTTTTGTATGCTCTCTATGCCGTACTTAATCTGAACATTGAACTGCGTCAGCAGGAGTTTTTACCAATCTGGCTCACAGACCTCAGCATTCCGGATGTGATCTTTTCGCTGCCGTTCAAGTTGCCGCTCTTCAATATTGACCAGTTCTCCGGTTTGGCTCTGCTGATGGGTGCAACCATGTTCATCCAGCAAAAGCAGGCGATAACAGACCCACGTCAAAAGGCAATGGTATACATGATGCCGTTGATGCTGACGCTGATGTTCTCATCGCTGCCATCAGGACTGAATCTGTACTACTTTGTTTTCAACGTTGTGGCAATTGCTCAGACAGTATGGCAGAGCAGATTCGCCAAGAACCAGCTTACGCTGGCTGACCTGAAGAAAATGCCGAAGAAAGAGAGCTGGATGCAGCGAAAGATGCGTGAGGCGCAGGAAATGGCCGCCGCTCAGGGACGTTCCATACCTGGACAGCCGATGCAGCGTCCGCAAAAGCCGGGTAAGCGTGGAAAGAAGTAGGAATGACGCCGGATGTGGACAGTTTTTTCCCGAAATGTGCGTTAGAAACAGTCCTCCCGTCGTATTTTCAACTCAGTTTTTCGACCGTTATTTCATCTTCAAATTTTCACTACATCAGGAGACGTGTATGAACACACGTGCACTCATTCGCTCGGTGGCCTCAAGCCTCTTGGCGGTTCTGTGTGTGGTCAGTGCAAGCGCACAGAACACATACGATCGTTTGTCGATTCTAGAAGAATTTACAAGCGCGACTTGTCCTCCATGCGTTCCGGTTGGCGTCATGCTCAAAGACGTGATCATGCCATCGAAGAACGTGGTCTCTGTGCGTTTCCACATGAACTGGCCAGCTCCGAATGACCCGTTCAATCTCGATAATCCAACAGATAACGATAGCCGTCGCCAGTACTATGCTGTACAAGGCATTCCAGATGGTTATCTCAATGGTAAGAAGGTAGCTCTGAGCTCCGCATCAACGCTGATCAATGCGATCAATGCTGATAATGCGAAGAAGAGCCCGATCAAGATCACTGTTACAGAAGCCAAGACAACAGATGGCGGAAACGTAACGATCAAGATCAACACAAACATCGATCTCAAGGCTCACAAGCTGCACGTCGCTGTTGTATCGTATCACACAGAGATCCCAGATCTGGCACAGACGCTTGCGAACAGCAACGGCGAAACAGAATTCGACGATGCTATGAACAAGATGCTTCCAAATGCTGGTGGCACAACGCTTTCGATGAATGGTCAGGAAGAGAAGACATTCAACTTCACATACACGCGCAAGAATGGTGTTTGCTGGCCAGAAGGCATGCAGTACATCGTTGCATACGTACAGAATACGTCAACGAAGGAAGTATTGAACGCTGGAACAAATCTTGTTGTATTTGAACCAGTCGTTGAAGTTGAAGGCGAAAAGTGGAGCTACATCGGTCGCTCGGCATCAAAGACACAGACAATCAAGGTCACGAACCCAACAACAAGCGAACTGCCAGTTGGTTTCTCGATCAAGAACGCAGAAGCACTTGCTTCAGCTGGTTGGTCTGTATCGATGGACAAGGACGTTATCTCGCTTAAGCCAGGAACGTCGACAACTGTCACTGTGACGACGACATCTGGTGCACGCGCGTACTTCGGCGGTATCGATTTCGCAGCAACACCTCAGAACGTTGCTGGCATCTCAAAGGAAGGCAGGGCACAATTCGGTTACTTAACAGAAGGCGCGAAGATTGTTGTCTGGTCTGGTATTTCTGAAGGCAACGTTGGAAACTACATCCCAGCTCTTGCCACATCGTATGGCGAAGAGGTTGTATTTGTTCCTGCAGCTGATGAGATCTTCCAGGCATACAATCCAACATCGTTTGACGTTGGTATCTTCTCGCTGAGCATCGATGGTCGTTTTGCGATCCCAGGTGTTGCTCAGCTTGCTGAGATGATGTCTAAGGCTGGTAAGGGAGTCTTCGTGAGTGCACCTATGGGTCTTGGTGTTGCAACATATCCAGACAACCAGTCATCACCTGGTTTTCCAGAAGCGAATGCTTGGCTCACACGTACACTGGGTCTTAACCTCACAAGCTCAACACAGCGTTACACAGGCAACACGCTCACTCCATTTGCAGTGACAGGCGTTGCTGGTGACGAAGTTGGTATGGGCGGAACATGGAACTGTAACCGTCCGACAAACAACTGGCCATTCTTCGTTCAGATCACAGACATCATGTCGATCAAGAACGGTTCAAACTCAATCGGTTGGGCATACACTGAAAACAACAAGAACAACATCGTAGGCATTCGCTGCGCGAACCCTGGTGTTGGTCGCGTTGTGTTCTCATCATTCGGTGTTGAGCACAGCAATGATGCAAACGCTCGTAAGAACCTGATGGAGCGCATCATCAAGTACTTGATGCCATCTGCAGATCGTCCAGAAATGACGCTTAACGTGAATTCGATCGATTTCGGTTTCGTTAAGGTTGACGAGAAGAAGGAACTTGCCTTCGTTATCACAAACACTGGTAAGGCAGATCTTATCATCGACGAAACAGATCTCGCTGGTGCAGATGCCACTGAGTTCGACATCACAGACGGCCGTGCGGACATGAACAACAAGATCACTGTTGCTCCAAACGGTAAGCACACGATCAAGGCTCAGTTCTGGCCAGGTTCTGAAAAGGCTGCTTTCTCAGCTTCGATCACGATCAAGAGCAACGCAGGCGACAAGACAGTTCAACTCCGTGGCTCAAGCCTTACAACAAGTGTTGAAACAGACGTTGTGAGCGAAACAGGCGCAATCGCTATGTCGCTTGCTGGTTCAAACCCAATCACATCATCGACAGCCATCCGCGTTCGTGCAAACGAGAACGTTACGATGAGCGTTGTCAATGCTGCTGGTGAAACAGTTGCAACGATCTTCAACGGTGTAGTTAGCGGTATGGAAACTGTATCACTTGGTTCACTGAACCTTGCTGCAGGTACATACAATGTTGTTGCTTCGAACGGTGCAGATCGCGCGGTCCTTTCGATCGTCGTTGTTCGCTAAGCTATTCGATAGATACACAGAAACACAAAAAGGCGTCCCGGTTAGACCGGGACGCCTTTTTTCTTTTGTGGATTGTGGATTGTCGTGGCTATCGTGACCGGCGATACTCGTACTTCGGATTGCCCGGAAGCGGCGAGCGCAGGCGAAAATCGCCGAATCCTGAAGGGTCCTCAAAGGTGATCACCACGCCATTGGCGTAGGTCCACCGTGAAAAGACCGTCACACGGTTCTGACCCAGGAACCTCTCAACTGTGATAGGTTCACCGTAGATGATATAGACGCGCCCCATGTCGGTAAGCCAGCCTTCATTGTACGAACGAAACCGCTCGTTTGCTGCTTCGATTCGGGCATAGTACTCTTCAAGCGCTTCATTTTTCATCGTGTTCGGAGAGGGGTCGATCGTCTTCCAGAAGCTCTCAAAACGATAGAGGCGTTCACCATCATTAGGAGCAGCAAGCATCGAATCGATCGTGTCTTGTCCGGCGATGTAGATCAGCTGCTTGATGGCCTTGCGAATGTCTTTCATGAGTTCGCCGGCCATCGACGAAGGGACACGATATGAACGCTGTGAAAGGGCCAGCGTTTTGAGTGTGTCGATGTTGCCGTTGGCATCTGCCGGATGAGCCCGCACAGCAAGCGTATAGTCGCCAGGTACCAAGCGAGTCGACATTGTAAGGGGCAGAAACGACTGCATCGTGCGGCCGCTCACTACCATCGGCTCGGATATGCCAGATGCCAGTGTTTGTAGATCTGGTGTGGTGATGTCCCATGAAAAGGCCACATGCTTGCCGGCCGATGCTGTGTAGTACTCAAAGAACGCAAACAAACGTTGTTCACTCGACCAGATGTACTCACCGATGTATGGGACAATGCTATACCGACTGCCACGCTGCTCGATGTCGCTCAGGTAGAGAATCGAACTAATTGCCTCACTCTCTGAGCTATAGTCAGGGATTCGGCATGTTCGCTTGGCCGTGAAATTGCGCATGCCAAATGCATCAGTCACGGTGACCTCGATTGAATACGTGTTCGGTGCTAGGGTATACCTCTGCTGTGCATTGTCGGACTTGCCCGTCTTACCACGCGTAACGGTATAGCTTGATTCAACGATCGTTTTACTTATAACTGTGTCGATGACGGTTCTACCGGAGCTATCGCGAATTTCGATGAACAAGCTGTACTCATTGACGAATGATCCGTCATGGGAGGCAAACTGAAGCTGCTCATAGGGCACGGCTACGTAAACATCCAAAATGGGGTTTGCCCCAAGCCCTCTGCCCTTAAATGAAACTGCGTCAAGCCGCACCACGGATGGTAACTCGTCTGCGTATGCAGATGCGTGCACCGCAGTAGGCGAGGTGGCCGCCAAAACTCCGAGCGCTGCTGTTGTGATAGGGAGTATCATGATGTCATTGTTGATTAAGCATGAACCTGAAGCTTCCACACCTCACGCGTCTCACGGGCCAGACGTTCCCGATCATCAGGATGAGCGATGCCGATAAGCAACTCTGCCCGTTCTCGAAGCGACTTGCCATGCAGATAGGCGATACCGTATTCGGTAACAAGATAGTGAGCATGAGCACGCGTGGAGACAACTCCAGCTCCTGGTTTCAACAATGTCGTGATACGGCTGATTCCACTCGAGGTGCGCGACGGCAAGGCTATGATTGGTTTACCGCCTTCGGCACGAGCAGCCCCTCGCATGAAATCAACCTGTCCACCAACCCCGGAGTAGGGGGCTGGTCCGATTGAATCTGCACAGACTTGACCCGTAACGTCAACCTCGATAGCACTGTTGATCGCTGTCATCTTCGGATTTCGCTGGATGTTTGCCGGATTGTTCACGTAGGCCACATCGAGCATCGAGACCATCGGATTATCGTCGATGAAATCATAGACGTGCCTTGAACCCATGACGAATGTTGCTACGATCTTGTGGGGATGGATGGTCTTCTGGGAGCCATTTACAACATCGCGCTCGATAAGGGGGATGAGGCCATCGCTGAACATCTCCGTGTGGATACCCAAGTTCTTATGCGAATGAAGCTGATGCAGCACTGCATCTGGAATGGCACCAATGCCCATTTGCAGCGTGGCACCATCTTCCACAAGCGAAGCCACATGTTTGCCAATGGCCACCTCAACATCACCGAGCACAGGTGGCTGTACCTCGAAGATCGGCTCATCAACCTCCACCATGAAGGTGAGTTTACTGCGATGGATGAGTGCGTCGCCGTGCGTCCGGGGCATGCGAGGGTTGAGCTGTGCTATCACGATGTGTGCTGAATGCAACGCCTCGTGTGCTGCCTCGACGGTTACTCCAAGAGAGCAGAATCCGTGTTTATCAGGGGGCGACACATTGATGAGCGCTACATCGACAGGGATGGTTTTCGACCTGAACAGGTGAGGGATTTCCGAAAGGAATACCGGCGCATAGTCTGCCCGGCCTTCCTGGACAGCCTTGCGCATGTTGCCTCCGATGAAGAGACAGGTAACGCGAAAGCTCTCAGCATACTGCGGTTCGGCATACGGGGCGGGGCCTTCGGTATGCAGGTGAATGATGCGTACGCCACGTAAACGATTAGCTTGACGCACCAGTTCGTGGATCAATGTCTGAGGTGCAGCCGCAACGCTGTGAATGTAGAGGCTATGTCCAGATTGAATTACTGAAACTGCCTCAGCTGCATTGACGGTCTTGCCCATGAAATCTCCTGTAGGTATGCCAAGTCCACAAAGTTACTGTTTGGTATTTTTGCACGACTATTGGGAGCCCATTGCATGGAACTGAAGAACATTGCCTTTTTGATTATTCTTGCCGCAGCCTTCGGCATCTTTACCCGCAGTGCCATGCGTTTGATCGCCTGGCTCAACGTGGGCAAGGCCGACAACCGATTTGACCGACTTGGTGAGCGCATCAAGACGACCCTTATCGTAGGATTTGGACAAAGCAAGATTCTGCGTGATAAGGTTGCTGGTCCAATCCATGCCGGAATCTTCTGGGGCTTTATTGTCTTGTTGTTCTCCGCCATCGAAATGATCCTTGAAGGTTTTAACGAGCGTTGGTCGCTCAACTTTCTTGGGCCCGTGTATAGTGTCATCACGATCCTCACAGACATCTTCTGTCTGCTCATTATCGTTGGTACGATGATGTCGCTCTGGCGCCGCTATATAACCAAGGTCAAGCGTCTTCAAGTCGAACATGAAAAGGTCGAAGCGGGGATGATATTGCTAACGATATTCACGATCGTTAGTGGACTTTTCATACAGAACGCGCTCCGTGGACAGCTACCTTCTGGTGATTTCTCTTGGGCTGTGCGCCCCGTGAGCGCGCCGTTTGGCGCGGTCCTCGCTGGAGCATTTGGAAGCGGCTCACATCTTGTTTTTGAGATTGCTTGGTGGACGCATGCGCTGCTCATCTTGGCATTTATGAACTACCTGCCGTATTCCAAGCACTTGCATGTGCTTACATCGATCCCGAATGTCTTCCTTGGCCCGCTTGCCCCTTCCAATGCAATGCAGCCTATCAACTTTGAAGAAGAGGGTGTAGAGAAGTTTGGTGTTGTCGACATCGAAGATCTCTCGTGGAAGTCGTTGCTCGATGGTTACACGTGTACGCACTGTGGACGCTGCACAAGCGTGTGCCCTGCGAACCAGACGGGCAAGGTACTTGATCCTCGCGGTATCATCATCGCCATCCACGATCGTACGATGGACAAGGCCCCGTTGATTCTCAAGAAGCAGAACAACGAGGAGCTTACAACCGAAGAGCAAGCGGTATGGGACAAGAAGCTGATCGGCGACTATGTGAACCCCGATGCACTGTGGGCATGTACAACGTGCGGTGCGTGTATGCAGGAGTGCCCGGTCAACATTGAACACGTCCCAGCGATCGTTGGTATGCGCCGTTCTATGGTCATGATGGAGTCGATGTTTAACGATGAATCGGCGCTGCTTCCGGACATCTACGGAAACATGGAAACGAACTCTGTACCGTGGGGCGGATTCGGTCAGGCAGATCGCGCGAATTGGGCCGAAGGCATGAACATCAAGACAGCAGCAGAAGACGCGTCAATGGAAGTGCTCTTCTGGGTAGGATGTGCTGGCTCCTACGATGAGCGTGCCAAGAAGACCACGAAGGCGTTTGCTGAGCTCATGCAGATCGCAGGCGTAGACTTCCGCATCCTTGGAACAGAAGAGAACTGTACCGGCGACGTGGCACGTAGAACTGGTAATGAATACCTGGCCGACATGCTCACCAAGACTAATGTTGAGACATTCCAGCGCTACAACGTAACCAAGATCGTAGCAACATGTCCGCATTGCTTTAATTCTCTAAAGAACGAATACCCGCAGTACGGTTTCTCAGCAGAGATCCTGCATCATACGCAGTTCATTCAAGAACTGATCGCAAGCGGACGTTTGAAGATCGATCGGTCGACGGCTTCAACGGAAGCTATCACGTACCATGACTCATGCTACCTTGGTCGATACAACAACGAGTTCGAAGCGCCTCGTGCCGCGATCGAGAATGTACCGGGCCTTACAATCCTTGAGCCTGCACGATCAGGTGATAGGGGGCTTTGCTGCGG